>URNJ01000012.1 GCA_900549215.1 uncultured Collinsella sp. | reverse complement strand
CGCTTGCCGACGACGTCGCCCGCGCCTGCCCGGCCGAGTGCTGGTTCAACCCCGTCAAGCTCATCTGCGACATGTTCAATCGCCTGTATTTCTTTGAGGACCTGGGGCCCTTTGCCGTTCGCGCCGGCGCGCTGGTCCTTATGGCGCTGTTGTTCGTTGCCGCCGCCACGCTGATCTTTGGAAGGAGCCGCTATGAGCACCTTTAAGACCGCGCTTCGCATGGCGCTGGCGCACCCGTTCTACCTGCTCATCTATACGGTGTTCATCTCGCTCATGGGCGTATTCATCGCGGCATCGGTGAGCTGGAACTCGTCGCAGCTCACCGAGTACAAGCCCTACGATGCCAACGTGATCGTGGTCGACCGCGACGACAGCGACCTTTCGCGTGCGCTTACCAAGCATCTGGGTTCGCGTTTTGAGCTGGTCACGGGCATCGGCGACGATACGTACGACCTTGCGGACGCGCTCTCCAAGAGCAACAGCGCCAAGGGCAGCGCCGACTGCGTGTTCTTTATCCCGGAGGAGTTTGAGGACGACCTCGTTGCGGCTGCCCGCGCGGGGGAGGCCCTGCCCAAGCTCGACGTGACCTACGGTTCTGGCACCATGGCGGCGGCGCTTTCGTCTGCCGAGGCCTCGCGCTGGATCTCGCTCGCGGGCGCTGCGGCGGCGCTTGAGCCCGCTGCTTCTAACGGCGATGTTGCCAAGGCTGCCGAACACGCGGCCACCGAGCGTGCCAAGGTCGAGATCGAGCAGGTCAAGGTTGACTCGACCGCCGCCGCCACGCTCGAGTCGTACTTCAACTTTGGCGCGTACGCGATCATCTCGTCGGTCATCGTGTCGGTGGGACTGGTGTTCTCGGGCATGAACGAGCCCGAGCGTGTGCGCCGCATGGAGGCCGGCCCGGTCTCCGAGCGCCAGCGCTCGCTTGCCGTGTTTGCGGCCGCCGCCGTGCTCACCGTCTGCATCTGGTTTGTGTCGAGCATGATGGGCGTCGTGGGCTTTGCCGGCGCGGTTGCCGAGGTCGGCGTGGGTCGTGTGTGCCTGGCGCTGGCGGCGACGTTTGCCCTGGCGTGCACGCCTCTGGCCGTTGGCTTTGCGCTTTCGAGCCTGGGTGCGCGCGAGGAGCTGCTTAACGGTGTGGGCAACCTGCTTGGCATGCTCATGACGTTTTTGGGCGGCGCTTGGATGCCGCTGTCGCTGATGGGCTCGGCCGTGCAGACGGTGGCGCATTTTGTGCCGACGTATTGGGTGAACGACGCGATTGGCAAGGCGCTCGCTTCGGATCTGACGTCCACCGTGTTGGGTGACATCGCCTGCGACCTGGGCGTCACCGTGCTCTTCGCCGCCGCCATTGCCGCCGTAGGCCTGGCCCTCTCACGCGCCAAATCCCGCGCCTAGTCTGAAATAAATCCTAGGCCTCGCCCCAAAATAGTTCGCCAAGGTTTACTATTACGTTCATAAAGTAGTACGAGGCTAACAATGGGGGATACCATGGCAACGCAGGAAGCCTACGTCCAGGTTAAGGATCTCAAAAAGCACTACGGCGACGGTGATGCGCGCCTGACGGTACTCGATGGCATCGACACGTCCATCAACCGCGGCGAGATCTGCGTCATGCTGGGGCCCTCGGGCTCGGGCAAGTCGACCTTTCTCAACCTGATCGGCGGCCTGGAGGATGCCGACGGCGGCTCCATCATGGTGGACGGCTGCGACCTCACGGTGCTCAAGCCTGCCGACCTGGGCGAGTATCGCCGCCGTGAGCTGGGCTTTGTCTTCCAGTTCTACAACCTGGTGCCCGACCTCACCATCAAGGAGAACATCGAGGTCACGGCACACCTGTCCAAAAACCCGCTCAATGTCGACGACCTGCTACGCTCGCTGGGCCTCTACGAGCACCGCAACAAGTTCCCGCGCCAGGTTTCGGGCGGCCAACAGCAGCGCTGCGCCATCGGCCGTGCGCTCGTCAAAAACCCAGGCCTGCTGCTGTGCGACGAGCCCACGGGCGCGCTTGACTACAAGACGTCCAAGGAAATCTTGCAGCTCATGGAGGATGTCAACCGCACCTACGGCTGCACCATCATCATTGTCACCCACAATGCCGCCATCGCGCGCATGGCCAATCGCGTGCTGCGCCTGCGCGACGGGCACATCGTCGAGGATGAGCTCAACGAGTCGCCCGTTGCGGCCGCCGAGCTCGATTGGTAGGCGGCGCCATGACACCTCTCGCAAAACGTCTCCCGCGCGAGCTGCGCCGCAATATCGGCAAGTACCTGGGCATCTTTTTGCTTATGTGCGGAAGCATCGCTCTCACCTCGGGCTTTTTACTCGCAGCGCATTCCATCGGCTGCCTTATCGACGACATGCGCGATGCGTACACGATTGAGGACGGCCGCGTGACCACCTCCTTCGAGGCCACCAAAGACCAGCTCAAGGCGGCCGAGGATGCAGCCGGCGACGTCGGCGGCGTTACGCTCTACAAGAATTTCTCCATCGACGCCATCATCAAAAAGACCGCCGGCGACGACGGCACCAAGCGCACGCTGCGCACCTATGCGCACCGCACCAAGGTCGATATCGCGTCCTACTGTGAGGGCAAGGAGCCCAAGACGGACGATGAGGTAGCCATCGACCGTGTCTTCGCCACCAACAACGACCTCGCCGTGGGCGATAAGGTTGAGCTTGAGGGCCGCACCTACACCATCTGCGGCATCATGACCCAGCCCGATAGTCAGGCGCTGTTCCTCAACAATTCGGACTTTACGGTGAACACCATCACCTATGGCGTGGCCGAGGTCACCGATGGCGGCTTTGCCGCGCTCGAGGATGCCGGCGGCGCACCCGCCTACACCTACTCCTTCACCTTTACCGATCGCGATCTCTCCACCGCAGACCGCATCGACGCCGAGCAAGATATGGTCGAGGCGCTGACCGATGCCGATGCGCGCGTGGACGATCTGATCGATGCCGATTCCAATCAGGGCATTGGCTATGCGCGCGACGACGTGGACGGCGACTCCATGATGTGGATGACGCTGCTCGACATCATCATCGTGATCATGGCGTTCGTCTTTGTGGTCCTTACCGACGCCACCATCGAGGAGGAGAGCGCTATCATCGGCACGCTGCCCGCCAGCGGCTATCGCCGCCGCGAGATCGTGCTGCACTACCTTGCGCTTCCTGCCATCGTGGGCGTGGTCGCGGCGCTTTTGGGCACTGCGCTCGGCGTTGTGTTCTTTACCGAGCCCATGCGCAGCCTCTATTACGGTTCGTACAGCCTGCCGCCCTTCCAGGTGTACTGGAGCTGGGAGATCTTTGTGAAGTGCGCCGTGGTTCCCGCCGCCGCGCTCATCCTCATCACGCTGGTGGGCCTGCTTCGCAAGATGGGCAAGACGCCGTTGCAGTTCCTTCGTCACGAGGCGAGCGGCAAATCGGGCACCAAGCGCGGCCTGCAGCTGCCGGAGCGCATGGGCTTTGTCTCGCGCTTCCGCCTGCGCATCTTCCTGCGCAACCTGGGCAACTTCGCCACGCTCTTCGTGGGCATTGCGTTTGCCTCGCTGCTGCTGCTCTTTGGCCTGGCGATTCTGCCCACGATGACGCACTACGCGGACAACCTGGAGACAAGCCTGGTCGCCGAGCACCAGTACACGCTCAAGGCGCCGCTGGAGCTCGAGGGCACTGCCGAGGAGTGCGAGCAGTGGTCGGCACTCGAGCGCTTGCAGTCGGTTGACGGCGCGCTGCTTTCCGCCGCCCAGGATGCCGATGACGAGCTTGACGACGCGGCCGATGCGGCCCACGAAGGGGCCCCGCCCGATGCCGCGACCGCATCTCCGTCTGCCGAGAGCCTGACTGCGGCGCAGGATGCGCTTGCAAACGTCCAGGACAAGAAGGATGCGCTTTATGCACGCCTCGATGACCTTGCCGATGCCCTCGGCTGCGACCGCGACGAGGCTATCGACCTGATCGACAAGGCCTCTAAGATCGACACCGACAACGACGACATCCACCCGGTCAATACGACCGACAACGGCGCGGGCGCAATCGCACAGGCCGAGAAATATGCCGTTTACCAGCTGCAATACGACCGCGGCGATGGTAATGGCGAGGAGATGATTTCCGTCTACGGCATCTCGCCCGATTCGCGCTATTGGAAAGACCTCAACGTTGGCGATGGGCGCGTCGTCTTTGGCGGCGGCCTGCTCGACAAGTTTGGCTGGAGCGAGGGCCAGAAGGTCACGCTCATCGACAAGTACGAGGGCGAGCATTATTCCCTTGAGTACGCGGGCAAGGACTGTGCCTGGGGCTCCAAGTCGGACATGAATATCTATATGAGTATCGACGACTTTAACGAGCTGTTCGGCAACGACGCCGCCTACTTTAACGGCTATGTGAGCGACGAGAAGCTCGACCTCGATGCTCGTTACTTTGCCGGCGACACCACGCCCGACGACATGCGGGCCGTGGGCGACCAGTTCATCGGCATGATGAGCAAAATGATCGGAATGATGGTTGGGCTCGCGGTGTTCATCTTCTTGCTATTTATGTACCTGCTGACCAAGGCTGTCATCGACCATAGCGCCCGTTCGATCAGCTACATGAAGGTCTTTGGCTATCGCGATGGCGAGATCTCGCATCTGTACATCCGCTCGATCACGCTGTGCGTGGCGGCGTCGCTTGTGCTGAGCCTGCCGGTCATTATTGGCTCGCTAACAGCCATCTTCCGCTCGATGCTACTCGCCTACAACGGCAATATCGAAATCTATGCGCCCGCTTGGTCCATGGTTGCATGCGTCGGCATTGGCTTTGCGACCTACCTGGTCGTGGCGTTGCTGCACATGCGTTCCATCAAACGTGTGGGCCTGGCCGAAGCTCTCAAGGTGCAGGAGTAGTCATCGGGGACAGTCTTAAACGACTAGTCATCGGGGACAGTCTTTGCTGACTTGCCGGCTCGCCGGCCGGCTGGAAAGGACTGTCCCTAGCTGCCGGCACTTGGGGACTGTCCCCAACTGCCGGGTGGCGAAAGAGTGTCCCCTGCGACTACTCATTTAAGAACATCCCCAATGACTAGGTGCCGTACTTGACTTTAACTCTGCTTTAACTGGTACCATCCTCTATGTCTGTAACGCCATATAGACCGAGGGGATAGATCTATGACCGCAACTGCACCCGCAGCACCCGCTAAGGTGTACTTTACCAACCTGCGCACGCATGCTCGCGAGAGCCAGCTCGACAAGCTCAAGCGCCTCATCCGTCACGCCGGAATTGAGCAGATCGACTTTGAGAACAAGTTCGTCGCCATCAAGATTCACTTTGGCGAGCTGGGCAACCTGAGCTTTTTGCGCCCCAACTACGCCCGCGCCGTCGCGGACGTCGTGAAGGAGCTGGGCGGCAAGCCCTTCCTCACCGACTGCAATACGCTCTATGTCGGTAGCCGCAAAAACGCGCTCGAGCACATCGATACCGCCTACCAGAACGGCTTTACCCCGTATGCCACGGGTTGCCAGATCATCATTGCCGACGGCCTCAAGGGCACCGACGAGGCGCTCGTCCCGGTCGAGGGCGGCGAGTACGTGCACGAAGCCAAGATCGGTCAGGCACTCATGGACGCCGATATCGTGATCAGCCTCACCCACTTTAAGGGCCATGAGCAGGCCGGCTTTGGCGGCGCCATGAAGAACCTGGGTATGGGAGGCGGCAGCCGTGCCGGCAAGATGGAGCAGCATGCCGCCGGCAAGCCGAACGTCGCGATCGAGCACTGCGTTGGCTGCCATGCCTGTGAAAAGATCTGCGCTCACAACGCTATCTCGTTCGACGACACCCGCGAGCGCGAGCTTGCCAGCGGCGCTACTCGCACGGTGCACGTGGCTGCCATCGACCACGATCGCTGCGTGGGCTGCGGACGCTGCATTGCGGCATGCAACCAGGACTGCATCAAGCCCGGCTATGAGGCCGCGGCAGACGTGCTCAACTGCAAGATCGCCGAGTACACCAAGGCCGTTGTCGACGGCCGCCCGAGCTTCCACATCTCGCTCGCCATGGATATCAGCCCCAACTGCGATTGCCATCCCGAAAACGACACGCCTATCGTCAACGATATCGGCATGTTCGCGAGCTTCGACCCGGTCGCCATCGACCAGGCCTGCGCCGATGCCGTCATGGCATCCGAGCCGCTGCCCAACACCGAGCTCACCGATAGCGCGGCCAAGATGGAGCACAATCACGAGCATCTGGAGGGCGAGCAGGCGCGTGATCCCTTCTGCATCACGCATCCCGACACCGACTGGCGCGCGTGCATCGCGCACGCCGAAAAGATCGGCCTGGGCACGAGCGAGTACGAGCTCATCGAGGTCAAGTAGCGTCTAACTATTGGACAAAATAAGCGCCTTTGTAGCGTAAGTTGAGCAAAAGCCGCCCACGAGCACAACGCTCGCGGGCGGCTTTTCGGAAGTGCGGTGAAAAAACGAATACCGCCGACCGCAAACCGATTTTTGGCAACAAAACCCCAGACGTTGCTTTTTGCCTAAAAATTCTTGTCGAGGAAGTCATCGACCGTATTCCAGTAGAGCTCGGGGTCAACTTGCGCACTCTTGGCGTGGGTGGCGCCATGGATAGTGAGCTTTTGCTTGACCTTGCTGGCGCACGCGTCGTAGTTTTGGTCGAGCATGTCGTACGGCACAAAGGTGTCCTGGTCGCCGTGGATAAACAGCATGGGAACCGTCGCATGTTTGAGTTGCTCCACACTGCTCGCCTTATGAAAGTCGTAGCCTGCGCGCACGTTGCACACTAAGTTTGCTACATCGAGCAAGGGAAAGCTGGGCAGGCCGAACACGTCCTTGAGCTGCAGAGAAAACTCGTCCCAAACACTCGTATAACCGCAGTCCTCGATAATGCATTTCACGTTTGCGGGCAGAGATTCCCCCGCGACGTTCATGGCGGTTGCCGCACCCATCGACTCGCCAAAGACCAGGATGCGCGCCTCGGGGTCAGCCTGAACGATTCGCTCGATCCATGCGACGATGTCGAGGCGCTCGGGCCAGCCCATGCCGATATAGTCGCCGCCGGAGCGCTCGTGGGCGCGGGCGGCGGGTGCGAGTACGTTCATGCCGCGGTCGTGGAATCGCTTGACGTATCGGGCCATACCGATGGGCTCGTTGGTATATCCATGCAGGCAGACTGCGTAGTCGTGCGTGCTCTCCGACGCAGCAAAATACCAGGCGGCGAGCTCAGTCCCGTCGTCCGCGGTGAGGCTGCTGCTCTCGCGGTTCTCTTTAAACCACGCCCGCGCCTCGCCCTCCTCGGCGTCCATCTGCTCGCCCTTTTCGGCGTCCTTGCTGTCCTGCATCATCTTCATGGTGTATGGCGCGCGGGGATTCAGCGCGAAGTCAAACAGAAAGTTGCCGGCAAACCCCAGCAGCGCGACAACGAGCACCAGCGCAACGACGCCGGCTATCTTGAGCTTTCGATGGGAACGTGCGTTTTGAGACATAAGAAGCTTTCCTATAAGATGTTAATACATCAACATTTAATGCAAGCGCATTATGGACGTTCGCCGTTGATGCGTCAACAGACAAAGAATGGGTAAACAAAGGGTCACGTATGGTGCAAATTTCGCACGTACCTAGACGCTTTGATATAGTGTTGAGAACTCTTTACGTTGGAGGATGTAACCGGCATGTCCGATTCGAGCGACAGTTCTAAGCCGCGACCCAAGACCGCGGCCGTTCCACACTACACGGTGGGCGAGGAGATCATGAACTCCGTCACCCATGGTGTCGGCTGCCTGCTGGGTATCGCGGGCCTGGTGCTCCTGATCGTATTCGCTGCCCTGCGCGGCGGAGGCCCGGCCCACATGGCCGCGGCGATTGTCTATGGTGTCAGCATTATCCTCGAATACCTAGCCTCCACGCTCTACCACGCGATTCAGCCCGCGCGCGCCAAGCGCGTGTTTCGCATCATCGACCACAGCTGCATCTACCTGCTCATTGCGGGCAGCTATACGCCGTTTTGCCTCATCACGCTCGCAAACGACGGCGGCCCTGCGCTGTTCTTTGCCGTATGGGCCATCGCCATTATCGGCATCGCCCTCGAGTGCTTTATGCGCGAGCGTCAACCGCACTGGGTAAGCGGCCTGGTTTACCTGCTGATGGGCTGGCTCGTTGTCTTTAAGCTGCCCGAACTTGTGGCGCTGCTCAACCCCGTGGCACTTGCCCTGCTCGCCGTCGGCGGCGTGTGCTACACCGCGGGCGTGCCGTTCTATATCGCCAAAAACGTGCGCTACCTGCACAGTGTGTTTCACTTGTGGGTGCTCGCCGGCAGTATCTTCCAGTTCATGGCGGTGATCCTCTTCGTAATCTAGCGATCGCGCCTGCGCCCGCGGGCCCGTCCGGGCGCCCGCCGGGTGCAACTGCCCTATCCGCCATCAACGTTTTGACCTGACGTCCCGAATCTTGGAGGTTCGAGAAACTCCCGATGGACATAACCATCTCTCTTATCACCACCCTCGTTTTGACCTTCATCAACGGCTACTTCTCTATGTCCGAGATGGCGCTCACCACGGCCAAGCGCGCCGTGCTGGAGCACGAGGCCGAGGAAGGCGACAAGCGCGCCGAGCGTGCAATTAAGCTGGCTGCCGACTCCGACCAGCTGCTCGCCACCATCCAGGTTGCCATTACGCTCGTGGGCTTCGCCTCGTCCGCCGTCGCCTCGACGAGTCTGTCCGACCCGCTCGCCACGTGGCTCATGAGCTTTGGCATCGCGCCGCTCTCCGCCATCGCGCGCGGCCTGGCGCCGGTCATCATCACCGTCGCGGTCGCCTTCGTGTCCATCGTGATTGGCGAGCTTGTGCCCAAGCGCATTGGTCTGGCCAATGCCGAGGGCGTATCCAAGCAGGTCGTGGGCCCGCTTTCCGTGTTCCAGAAGATCGCCCGTCCGCTCGTGTGGCTGACTGGCGCTTGCTCCGATGGCCTGGCCCGCATCCTGCGCATCAAGAGTGCCGACGACCGCCAGAACGTCTCGGAAGAAGAGATCAAGTACATGGTCTCGGAGCAGGACGACCTGCTCGACGAGGAAAAGCGCATGATCCACGAGATCTTCGACCTGGGCGACACCGTTGCCCGCGAGGTCATGGTGCCGCGCGTGGACACCACCATGTGCGAGGACGACGAGACGGTCGCCGACGTGTTGTCCACCATGCGCCAGACCGGCTTCAGCCGCATTCCCGTCTATCACGAGGACCCCGACAACGTCGCGGGCATCGCGCACATTAAGGACCTGATTCAGCCCGCGCTCGACGGCAAGGGCGACCAGCCCATCGCCGGTTTTTTGCGCGACGCCACCTTTGTGCCCGACACCAAGGACATCCTGCCGCTGCTGTCCGAGATGCAGACCTCTCACGACCAGATCGTGGTGGTCGTGGACGAGTACGGCGGCACGGCCGGCATTATCACCATCGAGGACATCGTCGAGGAGATTGTCGGCGAGATCGAGGATGAATTCGACCCCGACAACAAGTACCTCACGCGTCTTTCGCGTCGCGAGTGGCTTGTCGATGGGCGTTTTTCGTGCGATGACGCGATTGAGCTTGGTTGGCCGCTCGAGGAAAGCGATGATTATGAGACCATCGCCGGCTGGATTTTGGAGCTTTGCGACTCGGTGCCCGACATCGGAGAGGTGTTTGAGGTTGCGGGGTACAAGTTCAAGGTACAGTCGATGCGTGGCCAGCGCATCTCGCTCATTCGCGTGATCGCTCCGGCCGAAACCGATAAGAAGGATTCCGAGTCTTCGGCAGAGAAGCCGGCGGCGTCGGGTGCGGGCTCTGTGGATCCGCACGATGGCGACGAGTAGGGCAAGGAAGAGTAGGGGAGAGTTATGGCAGGCCTGTTCAACATCCTTAAGGTCACCGTCAGCGAGGACAAGATCTGCGCGCATGTGCTGGTGAACCCCGGCATGCCGCTCATGACCTCGGAGGATATCGAGGCCACGGCGCGCGTGTATTACCTGGTGCCGGCGATTGCCAAGCACCTGTGCCTGGGTGATTCCGGTCGCGAGTTCCAGGACTGCATGGGTCAGACCGAGCTTTGCCATCTGCTTGAGCATGTGACGGTCGAGCTCATGAACGAGACCGGGCTTGCCGGCAGCATCTCGTGCGGCCGCACGCGCGTAAGCGAGCACGGCGAGCGCGTTTTTGAGGTTGAGCTTTCGTGCCCCGACGACGCGCTGGCCATCGGCGCGCTGTCTTCGGCCACCTTTATGATGGACTGGGCGTACTTGCACGCCGACCAGCCTGCCCCTGACGTGGAAGGCACGGTCGCGGGCCTGCGCAACCTGGTGCTGGGCATGCGCGCCGAGGCCGAGGGCAAGGATCCTCACGAGGCCGTCGCCGCTGCGAACGGCGAAGATGCTGCCGAGGCCGAGGGCGCTGACGAGGGCGATGTGCCGGTCGACGCCGAGCCCGTTGCCGATGCGACCGCCGAGCCCGTTCCCACCGAGCCCCAGGGCGTCCCCAACTTTGACGACGAGCCCCAGGTGGCGATTGATACCGAGGGCGCGGTTGCCGAGAACCACGAGGCCTCCGCTGCCGTCTTTGGCGGTGCTGCGACGGTTCCGGCAGGACCTGCGCATGAGGGCGCCCTGCCGCTCGTGGACGGCGCCGGCGAGGACCCGGGTGCCACGGTGGCCATGCCGGCTATGCTCCAGGAGTAGGCCTACGCGTTTATCACCATCACGTACCTGCGCCTTTGCCGTACGCAGATGAGCGGAGCGGCAAGTGATGCGCTGCTGGTATAATGGACAGCATTCAAACGGTGGGCACCGACGTGCCCGCAGGAGAGGAATGATCATGGGTAAGACTTTCAGCTTTGTCTCCGGCGCACTTTTTGGTGCCGCTGCCGGCGCTATTGTCGGCGTTGCTCTGGCCCCGCGCTCGGGCGCCGAGACCCGCGCCATGGCTGCCGATATCGCCAATGACGCCTGGGATAACATGCGCGACACCTACGAGCACGGTGCCGAGGAGGCCCGCGCTGCGGTCAACGATTTTGGCCCGATGGTCGACGCCAAGACCGACGACCTGCGCGCCAAGGTCGACCTGGCCCGCGAGCGCATGGACCAGCTGCGCGAGCAGCTCAACGACGCCATTTCGGGCGGCAACGTGACGCCTGCCGCCGACGTCGTGGTCGAGAACGCCGTCGAGGCTGATACCGAGGCTGCGGAGCCCTCGACCGAGGCATAATGCGCGCCGGGGATTTTGTCGGCGCCAAGATCTATCGCAAGCCTACTGAGGACAAGCGTACCAAAAAGGACGGCACACCGCGCAGCCCTAAAAAGCTCGGAAAGATTCACTTTCCGGTCTTTACCCCGGGCGGTACGCGCGTGGTCGGCTTTATGGTCCGCCAGTCCGATATCGCGGGCATGATCGAGCGCCCCGATCGATTCGTAGCGCTCGACGCCATTGGTGTCTACGAGGGCGCCATTGCGGTCGATGACGTCAAGGACACGTACGATGCCGCCGCCGCTAAGCGCCTCGACATCAACCTGGACGATTGCATCATCTGGGTCGGTATGGACGTGCGCACGGAATCGGGCGACATCGTGGGCTATTGCTCGGATGTGGAGTTCAAGCCGCGTTCGGGCATCGTGCAGGCATTCTATGTGACCGCCGGTGCTGCTTCGAGTGTTTTGGTCGGTGACACGCAGGTGCCGCCGACGATGCTGCGCGGTTATGCGGACGGCGCAATGATCGTTTCGGACGAGGTCAAGTCGCTCGGGTATTCGGGCGGTGCGGCTGCCAAGGCCGCCGAGGCCAGCGTCGTGGTGGGCGACAAGGTCAAAAAGGGCGCCAAGGTGCTCGACGACAAGGGATCGGTTGCCGTGGACAAGGGCAGTCGCGCACTGGGCAAGCAGCTCGGCAAGACGCGCGGCATGTTCAAGGCCTTTAAGGACGAATACCAAAAGGCGAGCGGAGGCTCGTCAAAAGCTACAAAATAGCGACGTACCAAATGATGGGAGGCAAGCCGGAGACCTGTTGCTCCGGCTTGCTGTGTTTATGGGGGAGGGCACATGCGCCAAAACGGATCCAACTTAAACGAGCGTTCGGGTGCGCGTCCGACGGCGCGCCGCGATTTGGGGCAGCTGCCCAGCGGTCAGCGCAAGCGTCACCGTAAGCCCGGCGCGATGTACCTCAACCATAGCCGCGGGTTTAGCGACCGCAGTGCGCGCATCGGCAACAGCCGTACGCCCCGTCGTCCGTCTCGCCTGCCCTACGCGCTCATCGCCGTGGGTTGCGCGCTCGTGCTGTTTATCGCTGCCGTCGTGGGCTACGTCAACCGCAGTGTGGACGTGGAGCTCAACGGCCAGAAGACCGCGGTGCGTGTGGGCTCTACGCTGCAGAATCTCATCGACGACCAGGAGTTGACTGACACCTACGACGCAGGCGACCTGCTGGCCGTCGATGACAGCGTGCTCAAGCGCCATGGGGGCGAAAAGCTGTCGGTGAAGGTCGACGGCAAGCGCGTGAAGCAGGGCAAATGGGATAGCCGCGAACTCGAGGGCGGCGAGAAGGTGACGGTCAAGGATGGCCGTAACACTTACGAGAAGCACGAGGTTCAGGCTACGGTTATCGAGCCCAAGCTCAAGGTCGAGGGCACGGGCGCTATCGAGTATGTGCAGACATGGGGTGTCCAGGGCCGATCCGAGGTGTGGGTTGGTGAGCAGTCAGGCAAGACGCAAGACCGCGGCGAGGTTGTGCCCGCCACCGATTGCGTTGTTGCGTGCGCCAGTGTGGCGCCCAAGGGCAACAAAAAGTACGTGGCACTGACGTTTGACGAGGGTCCGAGCGGCGCCACCAAACAGATCTTGCAGGTGCTCAAGGAAAAGGGCGTCACCGCGACGTTCTTCCTTTCGGGCGATGCGGCCGAGGCCTCGCTTGCCACGGCCAAGGCGATTGTCGACGCCGGGTGCGAGATCGGATCCAACAGCTACAGCGACGATTCGCTCAAGGGTCAGGACCGTGAGGCGGTACGCGAACAGATCACGAAAGGCACCGATGCGATTAAGTCAGCGACCGGCGTGAAGACGATGCTGCTGCGTGCTCCCTACGCTGCCTTTGACGAGCAAAACTGGATTGATGCGATGGACCTGGTCTCCGCCGTGGTCTCGTGGAATATTGACTCGGGCGACTGGCTGCTCAACGGTGCCGACGAGCAGGTCTCGACGGTGCTCGATTCGGTGACGCCGGGCAATATCGTGCTGCTCACCGATAGAGACGAATGCGCCGAGCAGACGCTCGAGGCGCTGCCGCAGATTATCGATGGTCTTGTCGCCGACGGCTACAAGATCGTGACGCTCAGCGACCTGGTCAAGACGGACACGGCATTGAGTAAAAAGCTCACCTCGCTCACCAAGGTTTCCATGCCCAAAAACGCCGTGTTCCCCCAACTCCCCGAGGACGACGACGCCACAGAGTAGCCATCGGGGACGTGCTTAAACGACTGGTCGTTTAGGGCGGTCTTAATCGCTTTGTCCCACCGTGCTCATCTGGCTCTATGTCACGGATACGTCAGCGTTTGGTATGCCTGCAATGTGCAGCGCATAAATTCGGTGCCGCAGCGCGATGCTGATGCTATAGTTACTGCGGTTAATGAGGGTCAAGAGAAAGGTTACAGGTGAAATCCAAACCTCGACCATACAGTCGATGACCCCATGCAGGTGCTTTCTGCGCATGCACGGGGTGTAAGTGCCGAGCGGCGTGCCGCCCGCGCATGCGTATACATATCTAAAAGTCCACGGATTGCGTGCCGGCATGGTCGCGCGGTCCGCAGGAATAATGATGGGGAGCACCATTGAATTATCTGAGTGAGATGCTCAAATTGCCGGTCTTGGACGTCGACGGCGAAAAGCTCGGCGTGGTTAACGATTTTGGCATTGCAACCGGCGAAGTTTTTCCGCACGTGACGTCGCTCGCGTTCCGCGGTCCCGGCAAGACGCCGTTTATGATCAGCTGGCGCAAATGGGTCGACCGTATCGACGAGACGGGCGTACACCTTAAGACGTCGGCCACCGAAATCCGTTTTTCGTACTTGCAGCCGACCGAACTCTTGCTTGCCCGCGACGTGCTTAACAAGCAGATTGTCGACACGCAGGGCATGAAGGTCGTGCGCGTAAACGACATCAAGTTTTCCATGTCGGGCGAAAATCAGCTGCGCCTGCTGGGTGCCGAGGTCGGCGCCCGCGGTCTGCTGCGCGCGATCAGCCCCACACTCGAGCATGTCGTCGAGGGCTTTATGAAGCATCTGGGCAAACCGCTCAGCGAGGACATTATCGCCTGGTCTTACATGGACCTGCTCGATCGCTCGACTAAGAACATCCAGCTCTCGGTGTCGCACAAGACGCTTGGCGAGCTGCATCCTGCCGACATTGCCGACATTATCGAGCAGCTCGACCCGCGCCTGCGCGCGCAGGTGTTCGCGCAGCTCGATACGGCACAGGCCGCCGAGGCCATCTCGGAGTTCGATGACGACGAGCTTATGACCGAGATGCTCGAGGGCCTGTCCGATACCGACGCATCGTCGATGCTGGCCATGATGGACCCGGACGACGCTGCCGACCTGATCGACGAACTCGATTATGAGAAGGCCGAGAAGCTCCTGCGCCTGATGGGCGTCAAGGAGGAGAAGGCGATTCGTAATCTGCTGGGCTACGAGGACAACACCGCCGGCCGCATCATGACCTCGGAGTTTGTCTCCCTGCCCGCCACGGCAACGGTCGGTGACGCCATCGAGGCGATTCGCGAGCTCGACGAGGACTTCGAGAGCGTCTACTACGTCTATACCGAGGATCCGAGCGGCATGCTGACCGGCGTGCTTTCGCTGCGCACGCTGATCGTAGCCGACCGCGACGCCACGCTGGGTCAGCTGGCCTATCGCGACCTGGTCTATGTGTCGCCCGACGAGGACCAGGAAGACGTGACGGACGAGATGACCAAGTACGACCTGGTTGCCATCCCTGTCTGCGACGAGAACCGTCATATCCTGGGTATCGTGACCTTCGACGACGCCATGGACGTTATCGCCGAGGAGCATCAGGAGGACCTGCAGATCGCCGGTGTCGGCTCGGGCGATAGCGCGTCGGATGACTCGACGAACGTGCTCAGCTGGTTCGTGCATCGCCAGTACTGGGTTGTTGTATGGGGCATCGCGTCGTGCATCATGGCGACCGTGCTGGGGACGGCGCTCGGATCCGCGCATCTGGTGGTGTTCCCCATGTGCGCCATGCCGCTCGTGCTGCTGGCGGCCTCGCGCATGGTGTCGTTCGTCAAGAACTACTTCTTGGAGTATGACGGTCACGACGACGAGCCCAAGCCGTATCTGGGGTTCTTCTTCCAGAGCACGGGCATGGGCCTGATTCTGTCACTCGTGACCTACCTGTGCGCCCAGCTGGTGCGCACCGCTGCGTTCCCCGATGCGCCCATGTTTGAGGAGCAACTCTTTACCGGGTGCTTTAATATCGCTGCCATCATTTGCCTAGTTGGCAACATGAGCGCCGTGATTTACCTGATGGTGCTGTTCTGGCGTGACGAGCATGACCTCAACACGTCGGGCACCGCCATGAACGTTGTTGCCGTCATGATCTCGTGCGTGGCGTACTGCGCCGCTGCGGTGCTGCTCGCCATGTCGGTCATGGGCTAGGTGGTCGCGTGCAAAATACCAAGCAAAAGTCGGGCACCAAGCAAAAGTTGACCATCGCGGCCATCTTTGGCGCTATGGGTCCCGGTCTGTTGGCGGCGCTTTCGGGCAATGACGCCGGCGGCATTGCAACGTATTCCAGCGCGGGCGCCAGCTATGGCTACAAGATGCTCTGGATGCTTCCCGTCATGACTGTGCTGCTCATCGTGACGCAGGAGACCGCGGCGCGCTGCGGCTGCGTCACGGGCAAGGGCCTGGCATCGCTCATTCGCGAGCGCTTTGGCGTGCGCAAGAGTGTACTTGCTATGGCGGCGCTGTTGATCGCCAACACGGCTGTGACCATTTCGGAGTTCGCGGGCATCGCCAGCGGCCTTGCTCTCTTTGGCGTGCCGGCGAGCATCTCGGTGCCGTTGGTAGCGCTGCTGGTGTGGATGCTTACCATGTCGGGTAGTTTCCAGCGCATCGAGAAGATTCTGCTGCTGGTGAGCTGCGTGTTCGTGACCTATATTGTCGCCGCGTTTATGGCTGGCCCCAACTGGGGTGAGGTCGCGGTCGACCTGGTCGTGCCTAACATTCAAAATGACCCCAGCTACGTGTCGCTCGTGGTCGCAACGATCGGTACCACCATCGCGCCGTGGATGATTTTCTTGGCGCAGAACAACGTGGTCGACAAGAACGCGGGCGAGGACGATATCGTGCTGCAGCGCATCGATACCGTGAGCGGCTCGCTTGCCGCCGATGTCATTGCCGGCTTTATTATCATCACGACCGGTACGGTGTTGTTCCCGGCGGGCATTCAGATTAGCGATGCTGCCGATGCTGCCCGTGCGCTGGAGCCTATTGCGGGTCAGTGGTCCACGGTACTGTTTGCCTCGGGCCTGGTCGCGGCGAGCTTCTTGGCTGCCTGCGTGCTGCCGGGCGTTACGTCGAGCGCTATCTGCGAGGCATTTGGCTGGGAGCGCGGTGCCGACCGCAGCTGGGACGAGGCCCCGGTCTATCGCGGCATCATTACGGCCATCATCGGTATCTCTGCCGTGCTGGTGCTTATGCCCGGCGTCGATCTGTTCCAGATTATGATGACCTCGCAGGTCATCAATGGCGTGCTACTGCCCGTGGTTCTGGTGTTCCAGGTGGTTATTGCCGCTGACCGTCACATTATGGGCACTAACCGCAACGGCCGCGTGTGGAATGTGCTCACTTGGGCGACTATCGGTGTGATTACGGTGCTCACGGTCGTCATGTTTGTTCTGCAGGCGATGGGTTACAGCGCTTAGCGCCTCTTTTGGACTCCAAACAGGCCGCAGCGATGGGCTGCGGGCTGTTTTTGCCCGCGACCTCTTGGGGCCGGCTCTAAAAGAGTGATTTTGGGTTGTTTGCTGCTACTTGTCGGTGCCCAGCTTGTGCGGCTTGAGAGCGAGCGCATTGACGAGCGCATCGGTGGCAGACTTGACGGCTGCCGGCTGCGGATCGTTGACGTGATCCTCGGGATGCACGGGCAGGTCCTTCTTGACTGCGTCGTGGATCAAGTTGAGGTACTCAGTCACGCCAGTGGTCGATAGGTGCGTGCCATCGCCATCGAACAGGTCGTTGCGGTTGGCGCTGTATCCGTACCAGTCGATAACGCGCACGTTCTTGTAGCGCGTGGCGGCGTTGGCGATGGCCTGGTTGGTAGAGCCAACCCACGGCTGCGGGCTGCGCGTGTTCACAAACACCACAATACGCTTATCTCCCGCATCGGCCATGATGGCGTCGATCTGGTCGTCGGTTACCAAGCCGTTGGTGCCCAGGGCAAAGACCACGATCTTGCCGGCAAGGTTCTGCTGGATATAGCCCTCAAATGTCGCGCGCCCCGCATCAAACTGGCGGCCCTTTTCGGCATCGATATGGCTGGGGGGGAGGAAGCCGGCAAAGGGGGCACATCCCTACCAACCAGCCGCCACGCAGGGACGCGGAGTCGCCGATCATAAGCAGATCGTAGGAGCCATCGGGGAAGCCGTCGTTGTCCTTGTCGGTGTCGTCGGCCGCCTGCTGGTCGGTGGGCGCGGTGTTCTTGGCTTCCTTGTTCAGAACTTCGGCGCCCTCGCCGCTCAGCGCAGACGTCTCGGGCACAAAGATCAGGCCGCCCAGTGCAACGACCAACACGACAGCGCAGGCTGCGCAGACAGGGATGTGCGTGCGTGCCCAGTTGGCGGGCGTGGTGGTGCCATCGCGGAATTCGGCGACGGTGCGCCCAAAGGCGCCCTTCCTAAACGGAGTCTCGATAAAGCGATAGCAGCACTCTGCCACGGCGACCACCAACAACACCTGCAAAATGTACTGCCACCACGGCGTATCGTTGATGTTGGCGACCGGGTTCATGAGGAGCAGCAGCGGATAGTGCCACAGGTAGATGCTGTAGGAGCGCTTGCCAACCCACACGAGCGGCTCGGCGGATAGCGCGCGGGCAACCATTCCCTGGGGCTGCACGCAGGCCGCGATGACCATGAGCGTGAGGATCGAGCACAGCAGCGTGCCTCCGCGATACTGGAAGGCGGTGTAGCCGTTGGTGAGCGCGACCATGGCGGCAAGGCCAACCAGACCCACGACGCCCAACACATCGATGGATGCGGGCGAGGACCAAAAACGCACGAGGGCGCTCGGCTGTGCCGGGGCGGTCTCGGCTGCTTCGTCGGCCTTCTCGCCAGGTTTGCCCTCGGCGTTCTTGCCGTGCTTGGCGGCGCCAGCCAGGCGATTGAGCCCCAAACGATGAGCGAGACGCACCGGCGCCAGGTCGCGATCGGGGATAAAGGCCATCCAGGCACCCAGCAGCAGCGAGAACACGCGGGTGTCGGTGCCGTAGTACACGCGGCTGGGGTCGGCGGCAGGGTTGTAAAGCACCATCATGGCGAGGGCAGATACCGCGGCAAGGCCCAGGACCACGCGGCGCGTGTTGGGCTTGCTCACATGCATGGATACCATGGCAAACAGCAGCGGCGGCCAAATCAGGTAGAACTGTTCCTCGATGGCAAGCGACCAAAAGTGCGTGAGCGGTGAGGGGTCGCCCAGAGCATTGAAGTACGAGACGTTTTGAGCAATCTGCCACCAGTTGTTAAAGAACAGCAGCGACGGCAAGATGTCGGGGCGCATTTTGGTGAGCATCACGTGGTTGAAGACGGTGCACAGCGCGCAGGTCACCACCACGACGGTTACCACGGCGGGGACCAGGCGACGGATGCGGCGAATCCAGAAGCTCTTGAGGTCGATGCGGCCGGTCTTAGCGACTTCGTTGAGCAGCAAGCGCGTGATCAGATAGCCCGAAAGCACAAAGAAGATCGTGACGCCGAGCAGACCGCCCTGCGCCCACGTGAGGTTAAGGTGATAGAGCACCACCGCGACGACGGCGAGCGTACGCAGGCCGTCAAGGGCAGGGATGTAGCGGGATTTGGGGCGAGCAGGCGTCTGCTCCGCGGCGGGAGTGTTGGCGCGGCCCGCGTTGTTGGCAGAAGCACGATGGGGGCTCACGGTGCGTCGCGGTTCGTTGGCACGGCGTTCGCCCTTCACGCGTTCGTGCGGCGCCGGCTCGTTGCCCGTGCGGCGTCGACCGCGCGAGCCCGATTGCGAGAGTTGTTCCATAAAACATCATCCAATGACGAGAATAATCAGCACGCCTTCATTGTAGCTGCCTGCTCCTGTGAATGCTTGCTGCTGGCGCAAGCTCAAGCGCGCGTCCACATCAAAGTGAACTAAAGTTATAGGGGGTGCGAGAGTGCACGATCGACGGCTGGCGGTGGGCATAAGGCCCGCAGATGAGGAGGTTTCCATGGCAGATCGCGGCATCGTTGCGGTGTTCGGCAGCATGAACATGGACCTTTCGGTGGCGTGCGAGCGCATACCGCGTGCGGGCGAGACCGTCGGCGGCAGCGGGTTTATCACCAACGCCGGCGGCAAGGGCGCCAATCAGGCCGTAGCTGCCGCGCGTATGGGCGCGTGCACGCACATGATCGGCGCGGTCGGTCGCGACGCGTTCGGCGCATCGCTCGTGGTGGGGCTCCAAGACACCGGCGTGGACTGTGACTTTGTAGTGCATCGCGATGACGTGGAGACGGGAACGGCGACCATCATTCGCTGCGAGGGCGACAACCGCATCGTACTGTCACCGGGCGCCAACCATGCGCTTGCGGGCGCGGACGTTGCCCGCGCGCTGAGGCGTCTGGTGGCCCATGAGCTCGACGGCGACGCCAGCGAGATTGCCCCGGCTGCCGGAAGCGTCTTTATCGCCCAGGGCGAATGTGACCTTGCAGCGACGGCCGAGGCGCTTGTTTGCGCTCGCGAGCTGGGGTTCTATACGGTCTTTAATCCGGCGCCTGCCTGCGAGCTGCCTGCGGAGGTCTGGCCTGCGGTCGACCTGGTCTGTCCCAACGAGACCGAGTGCCAGGTTCTGACGGGCATTCTGCCCACGGATGATGTGAGTTGCGTCGCCGCGCTCAATGCGCTGCTCGACAAGGGTGCCGGGGCTGCGGTCATCACGTTGGGCGGTGCCGGCTCGGTTACGCTCGGCGATGGCGGTGAGCTGCTGCGCATGCCGGCACTTTCGAGTACGGTAGTCGATACCACGGCCGCCGGCGATACGTTTATCGGCGCGTTGGCGGCGGCTCGCCTAGAGGGCTTGCCGCTCTTTGAGTGCATGGCCGCGGGCGCTCGCGCCTCGGCAGTGACGGTGTCGCGCCTGGGCGCTCAGCAATCGATTCCCACGCGCGCCGAAGTTGAACATTGGTTTGGTTAAACGATAAAGACGGAGAAGCGGAGTAGAACAATGGCAACCAAGAAGCTGATCCTTGA
>URNJ01000011.1 GCA_900549215.1 uncultured Collinsella sp. | reverse complement strand
AAAGGGAAGAGGCGGGGCATGCCCCGCCTCTTACACCACATCTCTGTGCGCTACCTCGAAATGGCGATGAATGCACGATTTTGATCCAACTGTTAGTCCTTATAATGGACATATGTTGCGTAACTTAAGCAAATACTATCTTTTTATATGTTGCAAACAAAGTAGCAGTACTCATTTTTGCCATTTTTTGGCCACGGCCTTTGTGACAGACGTGCTGGCGGGTTCGAATCCCATGCGCTGGGACCAAACAAAAACGGTCCCCTTGCGAGGACCGTTTCCAATTCGGTGGTGGGCGATGAGGGATGTCCGCGTGCGGCTGGCGCCGCCCGCGTCCCGCTTCGTCGCTCCGCTCCTCGCGTGCTGCGCTGGAAAACGCTTGCGCGTTTCCTCAGCTCCGCACCCTGTCGGGTTCGAATCCCTCTGCGATGGGCACAAACAAAAACGGTCCCCTTGCGAGGACCGTTTCCAATTCAGTGGTGGGCGATGAGGGATGTCCGCGTGCGGCAGGCGCCGCCCGCGCCCCGCTTCGTCGCTCCGCTCCTCGCGTGCTGCGCTGGAAAACGCTTCGCGTTTCCTCAGCTCCGCACCCTGTCGGGTTCGAATCCCTCTGCGATGGGCCCAAAAAAAGAAAGGCTCCCATTGCTGGGAGCCTATCAAATCAGTGGTGGGCGATGAGGGATTCGAACCCCCAGCCTTGTGCGTGTAAAGCACCTGCGCTAACCGTTGCGCCAATCGCCCGTGCGGAGAGAGTATAGCAAAACAATCGCCTCATTCACCTCATATCCATTAAAGGTAACTGGCGCGTGTCCACGCGGAGCTGATTCAGTTGAGATTGCCTGAACATTCCGCCCCTCTTTACGCCCTCGGGTATACTCAAAAGCTACTGATTCGATTTGATGCCCAGCAACAGCAGAGGGGATAGTATATGTGCGGTTTTGTCGGTTTTGTCGGTGGGACGGATAACCAATCCGAGGTGCTCACCAAGATGATGGACCGCATCGTCCATCGCGGTCCCGACATGGGCGGTCAGTTTATCGACGGCCGCGTTGCCCTCGGCTTCCGCCGCTTGTCGATCCTCGACCTGACCGAGGCCGGCGCTCAGCCCATGGCCAATGAGGACGGCAGCGTCGTCATTGTCTTCAACGGTGAGATCTACAACTTCCAAGAACTCCGTTCCGAGCTCGAAGCCAAGGGCTACAAGTTCCATTGCGGCGCCGACACCGAGAGCCTCCTGCACGGCTACGAGGAGTGGGGCGAGGCTGTCCTCGATCGCCTGCGCGGTATGTACGCCTTCGTCATCTGGGACAAAAAGAAGAACAAGCTTTTTGGCGCCCGTGACATCTTTGGCATCAAGCCGCTTTACTACTATCCCATGGCCGATGCGGGCGACGGCGCTCCGGGCGTGCTCTTTGGTTCCGAGATCAAGAGCTTCCTGGACTACCCGCACTTCCACAAGGCGGTCAACAAAAAGGCCCTGCGTCCGTACATGACGCTGCAGTATTCGGCAACCGAGGAGACCTTCTTCGAGGGTGTCTACAAGCTGCCGCCGGCGCACTACTTTACCGTCGATATCCCGACCGGCAAGATGAACATCGAGCGCTACTGGGATTGCGATTACTCTGCCGTCGAGAAGCCGTTCGAGGAGTACGTCGACGAGCTGGACGAGGTCGTGCACGAGAGCGTCGAGGCCCATCGCATCGCCGACGTCAAGGTCGCGTCGTTCCTCTCCGGTGGCGTCGACTCCAGCTACATCGCCGCTTGCCTCATGCCCGACAAGACCTTCTCGGTGGGCTTTGACTACAAGAACTTCAACGAGACCAACTACGCCAAGGAGCTTTCCGATAAGCTCGGCGTCGAGAACGTTCGCAAGATGATTACCGCCGACGAGTTCTTCGGTGCGCTCGAGGACATCCAGTATCACATGGACGAGCCGCAGTCCAACTTGTCTTCCGTGCCGCTGTGGTTCTTGGCCGAGATGGCCCGCAAGGACGTCACCGTCGTGCTTTCGGGCGAAGGTGCCGACGAGCTCTTTGGCGGCTACGCCTACTACGAGGACACGGTCCCGGTGCGCAAGTACAAAAAGATGGTGCCGCTGCCCATCCGTCGCGCGCTCGGTAACCTGGCGCTGCATATGCCGTACTTCAAGGGACATAACTTCCTGGTCAAGGGTGCCGAGATCCCCGAGAAGTCGTTCCTGGGACAGGCTCTGGTATGGCCGGAGCGCGAGGTCGACGGCGTGCTCAAGCCCGAGTACAACACCGGCGACGGCGCCTTCGAGCTTGCCGCTCCCATCTACGCGCGCGTGAAGGGTCAGCCCGAGCTGGTCAAGAAGCAGTACCTGGACATGAACATGTGGCTCCCGGGCGACATTCTGCTCAAGGCCGACAAGATGTGCATGGCGCACTCGCTGGAGCTGCGCGTACCCTTCCTGGACCGCAAAGTCATGGAATTCGCCGAGCACATTCCCGACCGCTACCGCATCAACGAGAACGGCAACAAACAGGTACTCCGCCACGCTGCCAACAAGTCGCTGCCCGATGAGTGGGCCACCCGTCCCAAGGTGGGCTTCCCGGTGCCGATTGTCTACTGGCTGCGCGAGCAAAAGTGGTACGACTATGTCAAGGAGTACTTCACCGCGCCGTGGGCAAGCGAGTTCTTCAATACCGACGAGCTTATGCACCTGCTCGATCTGCACTTTGCGGGCAAGGGCGATTTCCAGCGCAAGATCTATACGCCGCTCGTGTTCCTAGTGTGGTACAAGCGCTTCTTTATCGACGAGGGCCAGCCTTCTGTTCAGGCTGCCTAGCCTCGGCTTACGAACGCCTGCGCGTAACGGCTCCTCCGGGAGCCGTTTTTGCGCGAGCACGTTTCAGTTACTATGAAAACCGTCCCTGCCAAATGGCTGAGAAAGGTGAAAGATGCACCATTCGGATTCCGCGACCGTGACCACGGTCGATACGCTTGCCAAGCTTCTCGATGTGTGCGGCGAGCTGCGCGCATCAGAGCAGGTTGACGAGCGTGCCGTGACCGGTTGCTCGTTTGATTCGCGCGCGGTCTCGACAGGTGACGTGTTCTTCTGTAAAGGTGCTGCCTTTAAGCCCGCGTTTTTGAGCATGGCGCTCGATGCGGGCGCCGTCGCATTTGTGTGCGAGGAGTCGCTGGTCGAGTCTCTGGAGCCGCTGGCGCAGGAGAGCGGTGCTGCGATGCTGGTTGTTGATAGTGTTCGCACGGCCATGGCCCTGCTGCCGCCGGAGGTCTACGACCGTCCTGACCACGACGTCAAGATCGTGGGCATCACCGGCACCAAGGGAAAGACCACGGCCGCTTTTATGCTCCAGTCCATCATCAAGGCGGCGGGCGAGTCCTGCGGCATGATCGGCTCGGTGAACACCGACGATGGTATCGAGTGCTACGAGAGCACCAATACTACGCCCGAGGCCCCCGAGGTCTGGCGCCATATCGCCAACTGCCGCACGTCCGGTCGCCAGTCCATGGTCATGGAGGTCTCGAGCCAGGCGCTCAAGTACCAACGCGTCGAGAATCTGCCGTTTGACGTGGCGTGCTTCCTCAACATCGGCCGCGACCACATCTCGCCGATCGAACACCCCACGTTTGAGGATTATTTTGAGAGCAAACTCAGGATCTTTGACCAGGCAAAGACCGCCGTGGTGAATCTAGGCACCGAAGAGGTTGACCGTGTGCTAGAGGCAGCGTCGACGGCCGATCGCTTGGTGACCGTTGGCGTCGAGCATCCCGAGGCGAGCCTGTGGGCAAGCGACGTACGCATGGTCGGCTTTAGTATCGAGTTCAACTTGCATGGCCTGTGTGCCGACGAGTCCGAGACGGGGGAGAAGGTCCTGCTGGGCATCGCGGGCGACTTTAACGTGGAAAACGCGCTGGTCGCTATCGCCGCTGCGCGCGAGATCGGCATCGGTATCGAGGCTATCAAGAAGGGCCTCTCCAAACTGCGTGTGCCGGGCCGTATGGAGGTCGTGGAGTCGAAGGACGGCCGCGTGATCTGCGTTGTCGACTATGCGCACAACCAGCTTTCGTTCCGTTCGCTTTTCTCGTCGGTGAAGCGCGCGTTTCCCGCTAGCCCCGTCATTGCGCTGTTTGGCGCTGCCGGCGGCAAGGCGCAGGAGCGCCGCGAGCAGCTTCCGCGCGAGGCCGCACCGTATTCCGACCTGATGATCTTTGCCAACGAGGATCCAGCTCACGAGGACCCGATGAAGGTCTGTCGCGAGCTTGCCGAGCATGTTCCCGACGATACGCCGAACAAGATCATCCTCGACCGCGAAGCCGCTGTGCATGCGGCGTTCAAGGCGGCGCGCGAGGAGTACGTCAACCCCGATGCTCCCACCATTGTCTTGCTGCTGGCAAAGGGTGACGAGGAGCTCATGCACGTGGGCGACGAGTTCGTGCCCATCGAGAGCGACCTTTCGCTGGCCAATCGCCTGATCGATGTTACCCAGTTTGACTAATGAACCATGATGGCGGCGGCGCCCTGAGTGCGCTGTCGCCATAAGCGTGTTCCCTCAATCAAAACATGCCGTCCAAGTCCAAACCCTTCTACGTAAACGGAGTAACCATGTCCCACAATACCCTGCCGACCGTTGCCGAGCTTTCGGGCGAGATGCGCGAGCGCTTGGCCAAGGTCAAATACGTCTTTACCGACCTGGATGCCACGATGCTCGCACCCGGCTCGTGCGTGCTACGCGACAACGACGGCAACCCCTCGACCAAACTCGTCGAGGCCGTCGTGGCGCTCGCTCGCGCTGGTATTCAGGTGGTTCCCACCTCGGGCCGCAACCGTACCATGATCCACGAGGACGCGCGCGTGCTCGGCCTCAACTCCTACATCGGCGAGATGGGCGGCCTGGTCATGTACGACCTCAAAGCCAACGATTGGGAGTATCTGACCGGCGACATGCCCTACGACCCCTCTTGCGGCTTCACGCCGCACCAGGTGATCGAGCAGACCGGCGTGTGCGAGAAGATCCTCGCCCGCTGGCCGCACAAGATCGAGTATCACAACGACATGTCGACCGGCTACAAGTACCGTGAGGTCACCGTCGGCATGCGCGGCGATGTGCCCGACGATGAGGTTCAGGCCATCCTGGACGAGGCCGGCTGCGGTCTGATCTGGGCTTGCAACGGCCATCTGACGCATCTGTCCAAGCCGACGACGCTCGAGCTCGATCGCGTCGAGGACGGTCGCGCATTCAATATCAACCCCGCGGGCCTCAACAAAGGCGTCGCCATTGCGCGCTTCTGCGAGCACCTGGGGATCGAGCGCGAGGAGACACTCGCGCTCGGCGACTCCGAGTCCGACTTCTACATGGCCGATCACGTGGGCACGTTCTGCTTGGTCGAGAATGGCCTGACGAGCGCCGGCGCGCCCGAGTTCCTGGCTGCTTGCGAGAATGCTTTCGTTACGCGAGGCAAAATTGTCGACGGTTGGGCGGCGACGGCAGAGCTGCTGGTCGCGGCGCGGTCGTAGCGCGCCGCCGCCGCACTTGGACATGTCTTTTCGAGAGAGACTGGTGAGGTAATGTCCGATATCGAGAATCCGGCAGGCGACACGCGCCCGATTGGCGTGTTCGATTCTGGTTTGGGCGGTCTGACGGTTGCGCGCGCCATCGCGACGGCGCTGCCGCACGAGTCCGTCTACTACTTTGGCGACACCAAGCGCTGCCCCTACGGCACCCGTACCGAGGATGAGGTGCGCTCGTTTGCGTTGCAGGCGGGTCGTTGGCTTTCGAAGCACGACGTCAAGATTATGGTCATCGCCTGCAACACGGCGACCGCTGCGGCCTTGCGTCTGGCCCAGCAGGTGCTCGACGTTCCCGTGATCGGCGTGATCGCGCCGGGTGCCCGTGCGGCAATCAACAGCACCCGCTCGCGTCGCGTGGGCGTGCTCGCCACCAACCTCACCATTCGCTCGGGCGCCTACACGCGCGCCATTCAGGACCTGGATGCCGGCGTCGATGTATACGGCTGTCCTGCCTCGAGCTTTGTCGAGGTTGTCGAACACGAGCTCGCCTCGGGTGCACATCTGCAGGAACAGTGGCTTGAGAACGAGGATATCTTCGATACGCCTGCCGTGCGTGCGCTGGTGGGTGCCACGGTTGAGCCGCTGCGCGACCACGGTATCGATACCGTGGTACTCGGCTGTACGCATTTTCCGCTGTTGGTGGGACCTATCCGGCATGCGCTGGGGCCTGGGGTGCGCGTCGTGAGTTCCGCCGAGGAGACCACGCGCGAGCTGACCGATATCCTCACGCGCCGTGAGCAGCTGGCGGGCGATACCGCCGAGCCACAGCATCGCTTTGCCACCACGTCTGACAACATTGCCGAGTTTGCGGTGGCGGGTAGCTTTATCTTTGGTCAGCCGCTCAAGAGCATCGAACATATCGATATCGATGAGCTGAAATAGATGTAAGGCAGCCGTCAAGGCCTTCGCCACATCTTTTGCCGAAAGGATATTTCTATGGAGTACATGCAGGTCAACCGCGCTAACGGTCGCGCCGCCAACGAGTTGCGCCCCGTTAAGCTCACCCGTGGCGTCATGAAGCACGCTCACGGCTCGTGTTTGGCCGAGTTCGGTGACACGCGCGTGCTGTGCGCCGCCACTATCGAGGAGGGCGTGCCGGGCTGGCGAAAGGGAGCTAAGGCCGGCTGGGTGACCGCGGAATACGCCATGCTGCCGGCGTCGACCGGCAAGCGCTGCAAGCGCGAGCACGCCAACCGCAAGGGCCGCTCCATGGAGATCGAGCGCCTCATTGGCCGCAGCCTGCGTACCGTCGTCAACATGAAGGCGCTCGGCGAGTACACCGTCACCGTCGACTGCGATGTGATTCAGGCCGATGGCGGCACGCGTACAGCGAGCATCACCGGCGCCTGGGTGGCGCTGCACGACGCCCTCGCCATGTGGGTCGAGGCGGGCAAGATCGAGCGCATCCCGCTTATCGGCCAGGTGGCTGCCATCTCCATGGGCGTTGTCGACGGCAATACGCTGCTCGACCTAGATTATTCCGAGGACAGTCACGCCGAGGTCGACATGAACCTTGTCGCCACCGATACCGGTGAGATGATCGAGCTCCAGGGCACCGGCGAGCAGGCACCCTTCGACCGCAAGCGCCTCAATGCCCTGCTCGATTTGGGCGACAAGGGCATTGCCGAGCTCATCGAGCTCCAGCGCCAAGCCCTCGCCTACCCTGCCAAAAAGGGACAGGTTTATTTTGGCAGGTTTTATCTGCGGAAACGCTGAACTGTAAGGCTGCTGCCGCGCGAGGGGAGGGGCTTGAGAGCCTAATTACCTTTTGTGTGGCGTTGTTATAAGAACAAGGAGGCCACTCATGGCACTTGAGAAGATCGACATCGACACCCTCGACCCGGCGGCGACCATCGTCGTGGCAACGGGCAACGCCCATAAGCTCACCGAGATCGAGGCCATTTTGGGCAAGGTTATGCCCGAGGTTCGCTTTGTGGCGCTCGGCCAGCTGGGCGATTTTGAGGATCCCGAGGAAAACGGCACGACGTTTTTGGAGAACGCCATCATCAAGGCCCAAGCCGCGGTTGAGGAGACGGGCCTTATGGCCATTGCCGACGATTCGGGCTTGGTCGTCGACGCGCTGGACGGTGAGCCCGGTGTGTATAGCGCGCGCTATGCGGGCGTGCACGGCGACGATGCCGCCAACAACGCCAAGCTTCTCGTTAACCTGGAAGGCGTGGCAGATGAGGACCGCACCGCGCGCTTTATGAGCGTCGTCGCGCTCATCGACACGGACGGTCTGGTTACCTATGGCGAGGGCGCCTGCGAGGGCGTTATCGCGCACGAGGGCCGCGGCGACCATGGTTTTGGCTATGACCCGCTGTTCCTGCCGGTCGACACGCCGGGCAAGACCATGGCCGAGCTGACGGCTGACGAGAAGAACGCCATCAGCCATCGTTTCCACGCGCTCGAGCATCTGTCCGCCAAGCTGACGGGCGAGGAGTAGGCCATGCGTGCGGTGGTGCAGCGCGTGCTCAACGCCGGCGTGACGGTCGACGGCGAGTGCGTGGGCCGCATTGGACGCGGCTACCTGGTGCTGCTGGGTGTGGGCCATGGCGATACGCGTGCCGAGGCCGACAAGCTGTGGGGCAAGCTCCGCGGGCTGCGTATCAACGAGGACGAGAACGGCAAGACCAATCTGGCACTTGCCGATGTCGACGGCGAGGTGCTCGTGGTGTCGCAGTTCACGCTGTTCGCCGACTGCCGCCACGGTCGCCGTCCGTCGTTTACGGATGCCGGCGCACCCGATGTTGCCAACGAGCTCTACGAGTACTTCCTGACGCTTGTGCACGAGGACGTTGAGCATGTGGCGCACGGTATCTTTGGCGCCGACATGAAGGTCGACCTGGTCAACGACGGCCCATTCACCATCGTCTTGGACACCGACAACCTTTAGGTTACGCGGTTTTACCAAACCGCGTAACAACTGGTCATGCGAGGTTGTCGTCTGGTACGTATTTGGGACGGGGCTTATTTAGCTACTTGCGTATGGCCACAACAGGGTGCTATAGTATTAGAGTTTTGTCTATCTTAGGGGTATTATCCCCTTTTTGAATTGCACCTTCTGGAGGCCCTGTTCATGGAAGAGATGGAAGTCAATCACGTCGACGACATCCACGAGAAGCTGACCGATATGGTGGGCGATCGCGTCAAGGTTAAGGCCAACATGGGCCGTACCCGCGTCGTCGAGCGCATGGGCACCATCAAGAGCGTCCACCCGGCCGTCTTCATTGTCGAGGTCGACGAGCGTCGTGGCCGCAAGTCGCGTCAGTCCTACCAGTATATCGATGTGCTCACCGGTCAGGTCGAGCTGTTCGACCCCGAGAGCGGCGAGCACATCTTTACCCCGCTCGGCAATCAGCTCGAGGAGCATTAACGGTGACCGATCGGTCCCTGACTCTTTCCGCGCCGGCAAAGATTAACCTCTACCTGGGGGTTCATACCGAGCGCGATGACCGCGGCTACCACAGGGTCGATTCCCTGATGGCGGCTGTCGGTCTTTCCGATACCGTGACGGTCACGCCGGCGCAGGCGCTGACCGTCCAGACGGTTCCGGCATCAGATTTTCCCATGCAAAAGAATACGGCGTATCGGGCTGCGGTTGCTATGGCCGAGCATTATGGTCGCGAGGCAAACATCTGCGTGACGATTGAGAAGCGCATTCCATTGTGCGCCGGCTTGGGCGGCCCCTCGACGGATGCGGCCGCGGTCATTGTCGCCTTGGCGGAGCTCTGGGGCATTGATCGCACCGACCCAGCGCTCGACGATATTGCGCGGGGCATTGGTGCCGACGTCCCGTTCTTTTTGCATGCGAGCCCTGCGTTTTACGTAGGTGGGGGAGACGTGCTGGCAACTGAGTACCCCGCGCTGCTCGCGACGCCCGTCGTACTGGTTAAGCCGCGCGAGGCAAGCGTTTCGACAATTGAAGCCTATCGACGTTTTGACGAGGCTCCGGTGCCTGCGGACAAGCCCGGCGCGATAGCTTCTGCATTGCGTGCTGGTGATGCCGAGACGGCATATGTGCTCATCCATAACAACCTAGGTGTCATTTCCGCACAGATGGAGCCGCAGATTCAAACGGTTCTCGATTGGCTGCGTAAACAGGACGGCACCGTTGCTGTAGATGTGTGCGGATCGGGCGCCTGCTCGTTTGCCATTTGTGGCACCGCCGCCACGGCCGAAAGGCTTGCCGATGCTGCCCAGCAAAATGGCTGGTGGGCCTGCGCGACTGAGCTTATTCCCAACACGGTTCAAATCGACGCTTCAAAGAAATAAAAATTTCTCTAGCACGCGGCGAAAATCTTTGTTACTATAGTCGAGCTAACGGGTTGTGGCTCAGTTTGGTAGAGCACTGCGTTCGGGACGCAGGGGTCGCTGGTTCAAATCCAGTCAACCCGACCAGAGCATGAGGAGGGACCGCTTCTTGCGGTCCCTTTTTTTAGCTAGTGTTGTGATACCGCGATACCCGCGGTATACTCATTCGAGCTTGTCTCGCTGTATTGTGGAGGTCTACATGTTTGGACTGAGGGCTCCTGAGCTCATCATTATTCTCGTCGTTGTCCTGATTATCTTCGGGCCCAAGAACCTGCCGAAGCTCGGCAAGTCCCTCGGCTCTACCGTCAAGAATATCCGTGAGGGTATGGAGGGCGACGATAAGGCCGAGACCAAGCAGGCCGAGGAGGTCGTGGTCGAGCAGTCTGAGGAGGACAAGGAGATCGCTGAGCTCGAGGCCAAGCTCGCTGCTGCCAAGAAGAAGCAGGCAGAGGACAGCGACGCGGACGCAGAGTAGTCCCATCCCTTTGGGGTGAGCACCTGACCGGCTTGCCCGCAGGCTAGCCGGTCTTTTTCGTTTTGTTGACAGTTGATTGTTGATCAGAGATGGGGAGATATCCGTATGGACGCAAGCCAGATCGTACTGACCGCTGAGGGCCGCCAGAAGCTCGTCGAGGAGCTCGCTTGGCGTGAGGGCGATTACGCCAAGGAGATCGTCGAGGACATCAAGGAAGCCCGCGCGTTCGGCGACCTTTCGGAGAACTCCGAGTATGACGCCGCTAAGGACAAGCAGGCCCAGAACGCCGCTCGTATTGCCGAGATCCAGGCCATCCTCGCCAACGCTCAGGTTGCTGCCACCACGGGCGATTTGACCGTCTCCATCGGTTCCACCGTTTCGTTGATTGACCCCAACGGTGAGGTCATGGAGGTCACGCTTGTCGGTACCACCGAGACCAACTCGCTCGAGCACAAGATCTCCAACGAGTCTCCGGTCGGTCACGCCATCATCGGCCACGGCGAGGGCGATTCCGTCGAGGTCGTTACGCCTTCCGGCAAGACTCGCGTCTACACCATCGCCAAGATCGCACGCTAGACCACGGTCCCGCGTAAAGGTATGTTTTCGCTCCCTGGGACCGAATCCTGGGGAGCGTTTTAGTTTGAGGAGCTAACTTATGGCAGAGAACCAGAACGCCGCCGATCAGGCATCGACGCTCAACGACGAGCGCGCCACCCGCCTGGCCAAGCGCGCCGCCCTGTTCGAGGCGGGCCAGAACCCCTATCCCGAGCACTCTGAGCTTGAGGACTACGTCGCCGATATCGAGGCTAAGTACGCCGAGCTTGCCGATGGCGAGGACACCGAGGACATCGTGAAGATCGCTGGCCGTGTGGTCGCCAAGCGCGGTCAGGGCAAGATCATGTTCATCGTCGTGCGCGATGCGACTGCCGAGATTCAGCTGTTCTGCCGCATCAACGACATGGACGAGGCTGCCTGGAGTACGCTCAAGGCCCTCGACCTGGGCGACATCCTGGGCGTGACCGGCGTGGTCGTGCGCACCCAGCGTGGCCAGCTTTCCGTTGCCCCTAAGAGCGCGACCCTGCTTGCCAAGGCCGTTCGTCCGCTGCCCGAGAAGTTCCACGGTCTTTCCGACAAGGAGACCCGCTATCGCCAGCGCTATGTCGACCTGATCGCCAACGACGACGTTCGCGAGACCTTCCGTAAGCGTTCGCAGATTCTCTCCACCTTCCGTCGCTTTATGGAGTCCGACGGCTACATGGAGGTCGAGACCCCCATCCTGCAGACCATCCAAGGCGGCGCTACTGCCAAGCCGTTCATTACCCACTTCAACGCGCTCGATCAGGAGTGCTACCTGCGTATTGCCACCGAGCTGCACCTCAAGCGCTGCATCGTCGGTGGTTTTGAGCGCGTGTTCGAGATCGGCCGCATCTTCCGTAACGAGGGCATGGACCTTACCCACAACCCCGAGTTCACCACGATGGAGGCCTACCGTGCCTTCTCCGACCTCGAGGGCATGAAGGCACTCGCCCAAGGTGTCATCAAGGCTGCCAACAAGGCCATCGGCAACCCCGAGGTCATCGAGTACCAGGGCCAGACCATCGACCTTTCTGGTGAGTGGGCCAGCCGTCCCATGACCGACATCGTCTCCGACGTGCTCGGCAAGCAGGTCACCATCGACACGCCGGTCGAGGAGCTTGCTGCCGCCGCGCGCAAGAAGGGCCTGGAGATCAAGCCCGAGTGGACTGCTGGCAAGATCATCGCCGAGATTTACGATGAGCTGGGCGAGGACACCATCGTCAACCCCACGTTCGTGTGCGATTACCCCATCGAGGTCAGCCCGCTCGCCAAGCGTTTTGAGGACGACCCGCGTTTGACCCACCGCTTTGAGCTGGTCATCGCCGGCCACGAGTACGCCAACGCATTCTCCGAGCTCAACGACCCGGTCGACCAGGCTGAGCGCTTTGCTGCCCAGATGGCCGAGAAGGCCGGCGGCGACGATGAGGCTATGGAGTATGACGAGGACTACGTGCGCGCCCTCGAGTACGGTATGCCTCCCGCGGGCGGCATTGGCATTGGTATCGACCGCGTGGTCATGCTGCTTACTAACCAGGCTTCTATCCGCGACGTCCTGCTGTTCCCGCACATGAAGCCCGAGAAGGGTTTCCAGTCCGGTGCCGCTGCCGCCAAGGCTGCCGAGGCCGGCAACGCCGCGAGCCCATTCGTTACGTCGCTTAAGCCCACGCTCGATTACTCCAAGATCGCCGTTGAGCCGCTGTTTGAGGAGTTCGTCGACTTTGATACCTTCTCCAAGAGCGATTTCCGCGCTGTGAAGGTCAAGGCATGCGAGGCCGTCAAGAAGTCCAAGAAGCTGCTGAACTTTACGCTCGACGACGGTACCGGTACCGACCGCACTATCCTCTCCGGTATTCACGCTTATTACGAGCCCGAGGACCTGGTCGGCAAGACCTTGCTCGCCATCACCAACCTGCCTCCGCGCAAGATGATGGGTATTCCCAGCTGCGGCATGCTGATCAGCGCTGTCCACGAGGAGGAGGGCGAGGAGCGTCTCAACCTGATCCAGCTCGACGCCTCCATCCCCGCCGGCGCAAAGATGTACTAACTTGTTACGCGGTTCTACGAACCGCGTAACGGCTCGACGCTGCGCGGGCCGCATTTGGACAATCTGACGTTCAACTTCAAGGGCGCGACCTAGGTGGTTACGCGGGTTTGCCAACCCGCGTAACCAGTTGACGCTGCGCGCCGCCCAGGGCGACAATTTGTCATTCAAAAGGCAAGGCATGACCAGAAGGTCTATGCCTTGCCTTTTTCATGCCAACTTGTTCGCCCTGGACGTCGCTCGCTGTCCGTCCTCTACCTGCGGCGTTGACTTGGTTGACACTTAGAACATCGATGTAGTCATTGGGGACGTTCTTAAACGACTGCCCAACGGCTGTTGAGCACATGGCTCGCATGACAGTCGTCTCTTTTATGTTTCCTTTAGCCGTTGCTGCCTAGGATGGGGGTTAGTCGGTAGGAAGGGAGCGTCTATATGGACGACGCGAGCGAGCGTTCAATCGAAGAGGACATGCTCGATCAGTTCAATTACTTTGATGATGAGGACGAGGAGCTGATCGACCGTCGCGAGCCAGCGCCGCTTGATTCCTTTGATCTGGTCGATGAAGAGACTGATGAGGTTGAGGACGAATCAACGGAGCCCCCACAGCCTTCGCGCCTTGACTCGCTGCTTTCGAGAGCCCCCATGCACCACGGCGTTCGTGCCGGCGCGCTCCATATGAAAACTGACTGGCACCAGATCGTGACGGCAGGCGATGAACTTGCCGTCGATGCGCCGCTCACCGATAAATCATCCATCATCTGCCGCACCGGCATGCTTATGCTGGCAAGCGGAACGGGTGCCTGGCGCGTGCGCGATACCATGAATCGTGTTGCCGCCGTACTCGGTGTCACCATCCACGTTGACTTAAGTCTTCTGTCGTTTGAGTGCACCTGCATCGAAGATGGCCACTGCTTTAACGAGGTTGTCAGCCTGCCCACAACGGGAGTCAATACCCATCGCATTTGGATGATGGAGAGCTTCTTAAAGGAAATCGAGACGTATGGGCGCCGGTTTACCGTGCACGAATACCACGAGATGCTCAAGACCGTTGAGAGTTCAAAACCCGATTACTCTCCCTGGCAACAGGGCCTTGCGGCAGCTTGTGCTTGCGGTGCCTTCGTCTTTTTGCTCGGCGGCGGCCCTATCGAGATGGCCTGCGCGTTTGTGGGCGCGGGTGTCGGCAACTTTGCCCGCTCCCATATTCTCAAGCAAGGCCTTGGTCAGTTCAGCGCGCTGACGACCGGCGTTGCGCTCGCTTGCGTTTCGTATCTGCTGGCATTGCTCGGCCTTGGCCAGGTCATACCGGGGGCAATGTCGCACCAAGAAGGCTATATCGGCGCCATGCTCTTTGTGATTCCCGGCTTTCCGCTCATTACGGCGGGCCTCGACATCGCCAAGCTCGACATGCGAAGCGGTATCGAGCGCCTTTCATATGCCGTATCGATTATTGTGATGGCGACGCTCGTAGGTTGGATGGTTGCCGAGTGTGTTGGCCTGGCGCCGGACGACTTTGCCCCACTGGGCCTTTCGCCGCTTGTCCTTACGCTCCTGCGCGTGGTGATGAGCTTCGTTGGCGTATTTGGCTTCTCGGTTATGTTCAACAGCCCGGTAAAGATGGCAGCGGCGGCTGGTCTGATCGGCGCCGTGTCCAATACCCTGCGTCTGACCCTTGTCGATGCGCCGACGATGATTCCCTTCCTGGGCCTCAGCACGGGAATGCCTCCCGAGGCAGCAGCGTTTATCGGCGCGCTGGTATCGGGTCTGCTGGCAAGCTTGGCCGAAGTCAAGCTCACCTACCCGCGCATCGCCCTCACGGTGCCTTCGATTGTCATTATGGTGCCGGGCCTGTATCTGTATCGCTCGATGTATTACATGTGCACCTTCGACACGGTCAATATGCTCGGCTGGTTTGTGCGCGCAGTGCTCATCGTGGCGTTTCTGCCCGTTGGGCTGGGTGTGGCGCGTACGCTCACCGACCCTCGCTGGCGCCACACCAGCTAATTGGTGCAGGGGGGACAGGTTACTTTGCACCAAATGAGTTGCGGTGAAATAGGGACTGAATTGCTGCTTAAAGGGTCAAAACAGTCCGTATTCCACCGCAACTTATGGGGTCGGGGGATTATCGGTGCCCTGCATCTTCATAAACTCAACGCTTACGAAGCGCATGCGTTTCGTGCTAGGCTGGTTCCACCACATAAGTAGTCGCAGACGCGCGTACCACGGGCGGGCGAGATGAAGTTCCAACAGCTCCATCTTGCCCGCCCGTTTTTGTTGCGTGGCGCCGCGGTACAACACAGAGAGGAATCTGCCCTTTATGCCTATCAACAAACGAGAGAGCCTGCTGTTCACCTTTATCATGTGCTTTTGCATGGTGCTCTGGATGAGCATCTACAACGTTGCCCTGCAGCACGGGGCCATCAACGGCGAGGTCGTTGCCACTGCGTGGCTCGGCTTCCCCGTTGCCTACATTTTTGCCATGTGCTGCGACTGGTTCGTCGCCAGCCCGCTCGCCAAGGGTTTCGCCTTTAAGTACTTGGTCACGCCGGGCAAGAGCTCGCCACTTGCCATGACGCTCGCCGTCAGCTCCTGCATGGTCGTTCCCATGGTCATCATCATGTCGCTGTACGGTGCCTGTGAGGGTCTGACGCACATGCCCGGCGGCATCCTTGCGAACCTGTATTCCGTGCCCGCGATCTGGATGATCAACATCCCGCATAATTTTGTGATGGCGCTGCCGTGGAACCTTTTGGTAGCCGGTCCGATTTCCCGCTTCGTCTTCCGTCGCGCCTTCCCTGTGGGGACGGTTTTCGAGGAGGAGCATGCCGAGCTCTTGGAGCAGGCTATGGCTCCTGAGTGCGAGTAGCTCGCTTAGGGATCTGCTGAGCGCGGGCGACTTGCTTGGTTGGAGCCCTAAGCGTGGATAGCTCTCTCGGCGACATCGCGGGCGTGAGCGGTGCGCATGACCGGAGGGCCCGTGCTGCTCCGTTGCCCGACGTGCTAGCGCGCAGAACAATCTGTTGGTGCTTTCGGCAGCCGCTTTTTATACGGAGTTTAAATACAACAGTCTGTTGTATTACGTAGAGTGGTATATCTCTAGCGGGAAAAATGCGAGAGACGGAGCATTATGGCGTTGCTAGTAGGACTGGACGTAGGGTCGACGACGACCAAAGTTTACGCGATGCACGAGGATATGACCGAGGCGTGGTGGGGATATCGCCGCCACGGGGCGTGTCAGACAGCGAGCGTGCGCGCCATGCTCGGCGAGCTCGCCGAGCGCTTTCCCCATGAGTCACTGCGCGTTGCGGTGACCGGCTCGGGTGCGCGCGATATCGCGACCGCGCTGGGCGCCTCGTACGTTCAGGAGGTGGTCGCCAACGCGCTCGCGATCAGCAGGTTCTATCCGCAGACGCGCTGCGCCATCGAGCTGGGCGGCCAAGACGCCAAGATGATCTTCTTCCGCACCAACGATAAGGGAGACATCGAGGTTGCCGACATGCGCATGAACGGCTCGTGCGCAGGCGGTACCGGTGCATTTATCGACGAGATGGCAAAGCTCATGGGGGTCGGCACCGAATCGGGCGAGTTCGAGCAGCTCGCAAGCCGGGGAACGACCGTCCACGAGGTCTCGGGCCGCTGCGGCGTGTACGCAAAGACCGATATCCAGCCGCTGCTCAACGAGGGCATTCCTACCACCGACCTGGCGCTTTCGGCGCTTCACGCGGTCGCCCGCCAAACGATCGGCGGTCTGGCCCAGGGTATCGACATCGAGCCGCCGGTAATCTTCGAGGGCGGTACGCTCGCCTACAACCCCACACTGGTCCGCGTGTTCCGGGAGCAACTGAATCTATCGGACGATCAGGTTATCGTCCCGCGCGATCCGCAGATCATGGTCGCGCGCGGTGCCGCCCTGTCGCTGACCGACATGTTCGCATCGTCCCAACCGATCGACCTTCCCGACGCTTTTGTCCGGCTGGATAAGCTCGAGACGGTCGCGCCCGCAAGCGGGGAGGGACGTCTTGCCCAGCCCTTTTTTGCCACACCTGCCGAGCAGGCGGATTTTACGGCACGCCATGGCAAAGAGACGCCGGCAAAGGGTCCGGATGCGTATGCGCCCGGAGAGACGGTGCGTGTGGCGCTCGGTATCGATTCGGGGAGCACGACGACCAAGTTCGCCCTGGTCGATGAGGCGGGTGAGCTTGTCGATTCGTTCTACGCGTCTAATAACGGCAGACCGCTCGACGTCGCCCAACAGGGTCTTGTCAGCTTGAAGAACCGCTGGGAGACAGCGGGAGTCACGCTTGCGATCGATGCCGTGGGCACCACGGGATACGGCGAGGAGCTTTTCGCGCGCGCGTTCCACGCCGACTACCATACGGTCGAGACGGTCGCGCACGCCCGCGCCGCGTGCGCATGCGTTCCCGATGCGACCTTCGTGCTCGACATCGGCGGACAGGATATGAAGGCCATCTGGCTCAACCACGGCGTGCTGACCGATATCGTCGTCAACGAGGCGTGCTCTGCGGGCTGCGGCTCGTTCCTCGAGGGTTTTGCCAAAAACCTCGGAATAGCCGTTGAGGATATCGCGACCGAGGCATTTTCGTCCAAAGCCCCCGCCGTTCTCGGCAGGCGCGGCACGGTGTTCATGAACAGCAGCGTCGTCTCCGAGCAGCGGCGCGGTAAGGGTCCGGGCGACATCATGGCCGGTCTCTGCCGTTCGATTATCGAGAACGTGTTCACCAAGGTCATTCGCGTTTCAAATCTCAACCGTCTGGGCGACAAAGTCGTCGTCCAGGGCGGCACGTTCCGAAACGACGCGGTGCTGCGCGCATTCGAGCAGTATCTGGGCAAACCCGTCACGCGTGCGCCCCACCCGGGGCTGATGGGCGCTATCGGTATCGCCCTGCTCGCGCGCGAGGAATGCCGCAAGGACGCCGACACGTCGTTTATCGGGCTCGATGCCGTGGGGCGCTTCGAGCATCGCGAGTTCGGCGGCGTTACCTGCCGTCGGTGCAACAACCGCTGCCAGCGCGCGGTCGTGGCATTTGGCGACGGCTCGCTTTACGTCACGGGCAATCGCTGCCCGCGCGGCGGCGCCATCTCATGGGATGAGCTCGTGCGCGAGGTTCCCGCGGCGGAGGAGCTGCGTCCGCAGGGTGCTTGCGAGGCACAGGCACCCGGCACGGGGCGCGACCGGACCGCGGCTGCCCCCAATCTCTTTGTCGACCGCGAGAAGCTGCTGTTCGAGTCGTACCCCACGGTTCCCGTCAGCGGGGGGCGCGATGTCACGATCGGCATTCCCCGTGTGCTCGAGTTCTGGGACACCATGCCGTTCTGGTCGACGTTCTTCAGCACGCTCGGCTTTAAGGTGCGCGTCTCGGGACGCAGCACCAAGGCGATGTACGAGCGCGGTCTGGCGCACGTCACATCCGACACCGTGTGCTTCCCGGCCAAGCTCGTCCACGGGCACATCCGCAATCTCGTCGACGCCGGCGTCGACCGCATCTTCATGCCCATCATCACGACGGTGCCCACCGAAAACACCGCCTCTACCAGCGAGTGGATGTGCGCCGTCGTAAAGGGATACCCCTACGTGATGCGCAATTCCGATAACCCGGAGGAGCGTTTCGGCGTTCCGTTCGATACGCCGCTGTTCCACTGGTACGACAAGGGCGACCGAAACCGCCAGCTCAAGGCGTGGTGCAAGGAGACCTTCGATATCGATGCCGACCTGGTTGCCAAGGCGACCGAGCAGGCGGACCGCGCGCAGGAGACGTTTGAGAACCAGCTGCAGCTGCGCGGCAGGCAGGTGCTCGAGAACGTGCACGAGGACGGCGGCTACGCGGTGGTGATCGCTTCGCGCCCGTACCACAACGACCCGCTGGTCAACCACGGGCTGCCCAAGCTCTTCTCTGAGCGCGGCATCCCCGTGCTGACGCCCGATGCGGTGCCGGGGGTCTGCAACGTCGATCTTTCCAACAGCCGCATCGACATCGTGAACAACTACCATGCGCGCATGCTGTCGTGCGCGGTCATCGTCGCATCGACGCCCGAGCTCGAGCTCGTGCAGATGGGCAGCTTCGGCTGCGGCCACGATGCGTATCTCACCGACGAGATCGCGCGCATGATGGGCGAGATGGGCTCCAAGGTTCCGATGATGATCAAGCTCGATGAGAGCGACGTCGCCGGTCCCATGGGCATTCGCGTGCGTTCGTTTATCGAGTCGGTCAACCGTCGTCGCGCGGAGGAGCGTGCCGAGGGCGCCCGGGTGCACGCGGTCCATCCGCTCGACGACCCGTATAAGGTCAAGTACACCAAGCGCGACCGGCACGACAAGATCGCGCTGGTCCCCAACACCTCCCATGCGTTCTGCAGGCTCATGACCGCGGCGATGCGCAATCAGGGCGTGCGCGCCGAGGCCCTTGATATCGGGCGCGAGGATGCCATCCGCCTGGGCAAACGCTATGTGCACAACGACATCTGCTTCCCCGCGCAAATCGTGATCGGCGAGGCGCTCGCGGCACTCGAGAGCGGTAAGTACGACCCGCACGACGTCGCCGTGGTGACTGGCAAGTATATCGGCGACTGCCGCCTGACGCACTACATGCCCCTGCTGCGCCGCGCGCTCGACGACGCGGGATACGACTATGTCCCGGTGCTCACCAACGACGACGTCGATGCCCACAATGCGCATCCGGGCTTCAAGCTCGGCCTTGGCCCGAGCATCCAGATCGCCTACGGTCTTCCCATGATCGATGCCCTCGAGGCCATGCTTAGGCGCATCCGTCCCTACGAGCTCGAGAAGGGCGCGGCGGACGCTGCGTTCGACCGCGCGCTCGATGAGGTTATCGAGGGCATGGAGCGCTCCGGGCTGAGAGGCCAGGCGACGGGCTTCAAACGCGCGCTTGCGATCATGGACGCCGTTCCGTACGACCGCTCGAACCCGCATCCGACCGTTCTCATCGTGGGCGAGTACCTGCTCAATTTCCATCTCGGCGCCAACCACGAGATCGAGCGCTACCTCGAGGACAACGGGCTCGAGGTCATCGAGGCGCGCATGACCGACGTGATCCGCAAGACCTATTTCTACAAGCATGCGCAGTCGCGCGAGTTCCACGTCGACCTGTCGCTGCCCGAAAAGGCCTGGTACGCCACGGCGGACAACCTGTTCGAGCTCGCGCACGACCGTTGCGACCGCCTGGGCGCGGCGAGCCCGCTCTACGAGCCGCCGACGCGCATGCCCGAGCTCGTGCGCGCGAGCGATAAGATCCTGCACCATACGTTCGATGCGGGCGAGGGCGTGCTGATTCCGGCGGAGATTCTCGAGCACGCCAAGCGCGGCTGCCGCAACTTCGTGATCCTGCAGCCGTTCGGGTGTCTGCCCAACCATGTCGTGGGGCGCGGGCTCATCCATGCGCTCAAGGAGCAGTATCCCACGGCGCAGTTCCTGCCGCTCGACTACGATCCCGACGTGAGCTTCGCCAACGTGGAGAACCGTCTTCAGATGCTCATCATGAACGCCAAGGCGCAGGGGTGCGGTGAGGCGCATGGCGAGACCGCGTAAGGACGCCGATGCGCCCGATGCACGCACCCGTATCATCGAGGCGTTTTGGGAGCTCACCGAGAACAACAGCATCTTCGAGCTGTCGGTTGGCGAGGTGACCCGCGCCGCCCAGTGCAATCGCGGAACGTTTTACTACTATTTTCACGATTTCGATGAACTCGTCGCCATCGCCATAGCCCAGCTGCTGCAGGATAACGAGCTCATCACCGATGCCCTCTGGCATTTTTCGAGCGAGGGCGACCTTTCGGCGTTCGACCGGCGCGACGTCCGCTGCCTGCTGCGGCGCATCGTCATCACCATGAGGGCGGGTGCCGCCGAGCAGGTCGTGCAGGGCATCCATACGATCATCATCGACCGCGTGAGAGAGATCGTCCACCCCGACGGAGAAGAGCTCAAGGCAGATTCGAGCTTTGCGGTGGGCTTTCTGGTCTCGGGCATCATGGGCTTTGTGATGGCGGTCGGCTTTGCCCGGGAGGGCGGCGAGGAGATAGACCTCGAGCAGCCGGGGGACAGCGCGTGCGCGTACCTGAGGGCGGTCGCCATGCAGACGGTGGAAACGGTCGCGCAAGTCGAGGGCGTCGATACATCCGAGCTGCTCGAACGCGTCTCCAAGGAGGCCGATGCCTATCGCGCATCGCGTGCGACGAGTCCCGACGTGGTGAAAGACGCCTAGGGTTTCTCTTGCGGGGCGCCTGTCGCGCATCGCGCGGTGAGTCCCGCGATGCGGTCATAACCTGCATTCATGTGAGCCGGGTTTATAGATATTCCTCCAGCTGTTAACATAGACAACCTGTGGGTAAAGAGACAAAAGCGCCGCCGACGGGCGGGCGTTTTGATTTCGATGAACTCATGTAAGGAAACGAGCATGTTAGATAGATTTACCGATCGAGCGCGCAAGGTCATGTCGATGGCCAAACAGGAGGCGCTCGATCTGCACTCAAATAAGGTGGGCACCGAGCACCTGCTGCTCGCACTCGCCAAGGAGGACGAGGGCATCGCTGCCGAGGCGCTGCGCTCGCTTGATATCTCCTACGACGACATCATGGACACCCTCAAGGAGGTCCAGACCACGGTTCCCGAGCCCAGTGAGGAGA
>URNJ01000010.1 GCA_900549215.1 uncultured Collinsella sp. | reverse complement strand
CACGGCCTTCGCAAGCCCCCGGAAGGGATCGTAGGCCTTGTCATCGGGGATGGATGCCTTCCACGCATCGAATGTATCCTCGGCATCCTCCCGCGAGAGCGGGTGCTCGTCGTAGATGTCGAAGAAGTCCTCTTTGAGGTCGTATGCGGTCATGAGGCTCGAGCAGCCCGCCTCCGATCGAAGCTGGCACAATGCCGATGCCTCGTAGGGGCCGAGGTCCCGGGCGCGCTTCCTCAAGGCGTAAGCCAGCGACCGCGGCGGCCACTACCGGTGGCAGGGCCGGATCGGCTATGCGCCGCCCAGGACCTCGCGCGCTCGATGTCGAGAAAGGGGTGCTCACCCGACAATTCAAGGACGGAGGGCTTCGGCAGGCTGAAGGTGGAGCTCTTCTACGGAAGGGGCTGGGACGATGTTGGCATGGGGGAATTCATGAAGATGCTGTACGCCTATCTGGTCTGGTATCGCGACAAGCGCTGCAAGAGCGACCTGGGCTATATGAGCCCGATGCAGTACCGAAGAAGCCTAGGTCTTGTAGCGTAGGAACACGGTCCAGGATTTCCACCGCGCTCCCAATTGACCGATTTCCCATGAACGGTAACAGGAGGCAGAGGCCGACGCGCTGACCTACCTGGACTTCCCCTACGAGCGCCACGCGAGGCTGCGCACCGACAACGTTCAGTAGCGCGTCAACCTTGAGCCATAGCACAGGCCCTTGAGAGGTTCACGAGCTCACCCGCGATGCGGCAGATCCTCGGCTGCCCCTCAAAGAGAACGCAGAAGATACGGTCGAGGTCGACCGCGTCGACCAAACCGTAGTGACAGTCCGCATGCAGCGTACAGGCCCTTTCGCGCGGGTCGCCATCCGAGCCCTCGTCCGGTTTATGATGGCGCACCTCGACCCAGAGGCCCTCCGACACGTCGTCGAACTTGAAATCGAGCTCTACCTGAACGCTTTCACCGAATACGTCGCCCAGAGCGAACTCCGGCACCTTCGTCACAAGCCCGTCCATCCACTCAATCTCGATCATCGCGCGCACGTCGCAACCTCCTCCGGTAGGAGGCCGGCACCTTAAGCCGGCCATTATCCATACGGACAGAATGCGACAGCAGGGTGAAGCTCATTCGTACATCAGGGCGACGACCCCTCGCCTACCCCATGCATCGGAACCCCATGTTTCCGCAATCTGATCCGTCGGGCGATTCCCTGCTGGGACAACACGAAACTGGTCATCCTACGCATTAGACCAAGCGAAACCCGTTTTATCCCGAGAAGCCCTCCCCTAGATACCCATTAGCGATAAGGAACGCCGACAGGGACTCCACAGCGTCTTCGTCGCAAATCCGACAACGCCCCTCCCTATCGCACATGGAATCCAAGCCAGCTTCGGGGTCGCCGCAGAACTCATCCAGAGGGGTTATCCGAACGATCGACGACGGGGCACCCCGCCGCCAGCAGGCAGGGAGGCGATAACCTCGCGGGCACCCCGCACGCAGACCCCGAGCGCCTGGTAAACCAGATTATTGAATACGGACTCCTTCAAACCGCCGCCCTGCAAAAACCCATCCCATCGTCCGGCTGGAGTCGACACAGATCGAGCTCCTTCAAAGTCGCGGTGAACTCGACAACATATGGGCGCGCGGCGTCCTTCCATCTCCAAACCGCCTCGTTCCCATGCCCGACGACCTCTTCCAGAGCCCATATGGCCTCGGGATACCGCGAAAGCGTGGAGTACTCCCGGATGCACGACTTGTGGATGAAGGAGTTCACGAGGGAGTCTTCCGCCAGAATGTACAGAAGTCCATCTATCGGCTCCGAGGACTCCCGTCCGAGGAAGGCATCATCGACCAGGTCTAGGCTGAGCCTTCTCCCGTCGACAGACACGGTTCGGCTCGCCTTGTCGAAATGAACCCCGCAGCCCTCGAAAAGACGCGTAAGCGCACTAGGACGCGAGAGCACGTCCCCGATTCCGAGAATCCCGCTCTCGCGAATGGACGCGCAGCCATCCGTGTTGGCCGTGACGTGCCTGAGGTGCAGCAGCAGGTCGTCGGGGGCGAGGGACTCCCCCAGCCTCTCCCGGACATCGGCGTACGTCCCAACCTCGTCGCTGCGAAAACGCAGCTGCATATCTCCGAACTCGCACCCATCGATGCGCAGGGCGTCGAACAAGAACCTCTTCACCCCGTCAATGGTAAAGATGCCGAAATCGATCACGCTTATCCCTCAGTCCGATCGCAATCATTTGTTCTGCTAAATGGTGAATCTTCTCCCCAAAGGTTATAGTCTCAGCGAGCTGATCGTTGAGCTTCTTGATCTGCTTGTTCAACTTTACGCGTTGCAAGATATCAACTTGTGCCACGGCTTCCTCTAGGTGAGCGAGCTGCGTGCGGTACCGTTCTTGCTGTTCATGGACATAATTAGTGCGTACGCGGACCAGCAGGTCTGGCTGGTAGCGATGCATGTAAATAAGGCACTTGAAGCCGTTTTTCTTACCGAAATCAAGCATCCAGTAGATGGGGCGCTTCTGGTAGGTTGAGCAGTGATCCTTGTAGAAATCTTTGAGGAAGTAGTTGCGAATAATCTCACGCGGCGTGCACTTACCGTCCAGGGCATCAGACACAAAACGGAGATTCTCTTCCAGAGCATCCTCAGCACACACGTCGCGCACGAAGTCCACGAAGCGGCCGATCGCGTCGAAAATGTTGGTGTAAGGGTGACGCCCCAGCGGCCGCTTAACGAAGAGCGGCCCTCGTCCTAGAATCTGAAATCACCACAACAACAGGTTCTAGGAAAGGACGAGGACCGCTATGGAAATCTTATCAGACCCGACGCCGGACATGCTCGCCATGCCCCGTTTCGACGACGGCGCCATCGACATGCAGGAGCTGCTCAGGCGCCTCGCCGAGCAGGTCGTGAACGCGGTGATGGACGCCGAGGCCGACCAGCTGTGCGGGGGCGGCATCAGAGCGGGCGAGCCAAATAAATACTAATTTCCAGAAACGCTCAAGCGTTCCCTCACGATGGGATCGAAGTCCCTCAGACGCTCGGATTTGATGACGATGCCGAGATTCAACATGTCCTGAACGCTCACGTGGGCAATCGTGGATACGGTGATGTCTCCGAGAAGAGTTCTGATGGGCACAGCCCGAAGGATGCCAAGTAGATAGAGCCTCTTGCCCATGACCACAGCATCGTTCTCCAAATAAGTACCCTCGTTGTAGAGAAAGACCGGGGAACCGCTCGATCCCGGGTAGCACGCCATGTCAACCAGGAACTCTTTCTGCCCCTGATAGTCGTACCTATAGGGCGTCGCCGTGATACCCCGACGGACGATCGGCAGGTTGTTGGCCTCATCCCAAATGCCGTTGGGGTATCCGACCATGGTCACCTCGTCCATACAGCCCATGTCTTGAATCTGCTTATCCGTCGGCAGAAGCTCCAAGCTGAGCGGTATGGTAAGCAGATGCTTCCCCGCCCGGATAAAACCATTCAGTGCGGGACCGATGGGTAAGACGCACAGGTCAACACTTTCGTCAGGGTGTGCGATCCAGTCGCTCTCGGAGCCCCGCATGGTAAGTTGCTCGTTTATATTGAGCAGGTTTCCGTTCTCGTCAGATCTCGAAAAGATGACGCGATACTCGTACGCGCCCTCGACCACGTGCCTGTTGGTCACGATTGCCGGCACATAGGTCTTTCCGTCGTCGCAGAACTTGAAAAAGAAACCCGTTCCAACTGAGCAACCTCCCGAGGCCAACGAAGCTTCGATGCGAATCGTCGTGTGCAGAAGCTGCTCAGATAGCTGCATGGGTTTCCTTTCATTTGGACAAATAGTATATCGATTGCACCCTGAGATGCCCTTCCGTAATCAATCAGTATTGCCGCTTTGGGCACGTCCTCGCGCGCGCGGGGGGGGGGGACGCGAGCCAAGTCGAAAAAGGCAGTTAACCGGCGGCTATTCATGCCTTGATTTAGAACCGCTCGAGAATCTCCGCGGCATTCTCTCGCAGATAGATATCTAGGTCCGGCACGGCAAACTGCACGTAGCCCCTCTGTGGAGCCTGAATAACCTCTCTTTGTAGCAGCTTAGCCCTAATAGAGCTGACCTCATTGGTCTTTTTACCCATACGTTTAGCAATCTCAGATGATTTGGACTGCTGCTTATCCTCGCACATGGCCAAAAGATATTTGATATCGTTGAGTCCAAGTCCAGAAATCGCGGGCTCGTGAACAACATCGTGAAAACGAGCCTCTGCCAGCGCAATGCCTTCGATAACATCGCGCTCGCTCACGTTGGCACTTTTGACACGATGCAAGTTGGCGCGCTGCCAAATGGAGTAACCGACCAGTTGCACCAAATAGGCATAGCCCTTCGTGGCCTTAGCGGCTCTCGACAGCAGATCGTCCTCTATGGTCAAACCAGTCGCTATAAAGCTATCGCCCATAGAGAGCGCTACCTCCACCTGGTTGATAGGCGCCAGATCTTCGGGGAGGGCACGACGCAAGAATGTAAGTGCCTTGCCGTTAATAAGATCCATAACACCAGCGGGCAATCCGGCAAATGCGAGAGCAATATCGACTTTCTCCCCTATTAGAAGCTGCACAGCAGAAGCAATAGCGCGCATATCGTCAATCGGGGCATCCTGCACCTCATCTATTGCAATAAACAGGCCCTTGGAAGACTTTGCGGCCGAGCCAAGCAACTTTCTAAGACTCGACTCTTTTGGCACAACGTCGAATTTAGCGGAAACAAAGCCGGCATTTACGCCGACTGAAGCATTGGTCGCAAGGGAGGATTCTGCAATCTGATCCTTCAGGTCCAGCAATAGGTTGGGACCAGCAGAAACAATAGCCGTCTTCCAGCCAAGCTCTCGTGCACGATCTCTAAGATCACAGAGCAAAACAGTTTTTCCGGAACCCCTTGGCCCGGCAACGCGCATGAGCCTCGCAGGTGCACCAATTCCCGAATTCAAACTCTCGGTAAACTCAAGGGCAATATCATCACGACCAATTATGCGCGGAGGCTCAGCGCCGGCAGTGGGACGAAACGGGTTATGGAATATTGTGGCGCTCACTTGTTTGCCTCTCAAGGAAATCGATTATCGGTCAATCTTAGCTTTATTAGTTTATCGCAACTATATCGGATTATATCGAGTTGTATAAGCCTGTACAAACTTATCGTAGAAGTATCGAGCTATCGTAATGTAAACTAACAAATAGCCTAAACGCTGCCTTCTTCCCAACTCATGGCGAAGTCAAGCTGAGGGCCTTCTAACAACCATTGTCTAAAGCGAGAAGTACTCACTCTCGGAAGACAAGTTAGGCCCCAACCATGGATCGCCCGTCAAGAAGAACTCAGGCCAGCGCTGCATAAACAGCGCTTGTTCGCGCTTCCAGCGGCGCAGCTTTTCCTCGTTGGCCTCTTCCCTGCCGCGCGAGGTGAACTCGTAGTGATACAGCTCGGCATAGGGCGTAAAGATGGTGCGGTAGCCCGCCTCCCATACGCGCAGGCAAAAGTCAGCGTCGTTAAAACCGACGGCGAATTCCTCGTTGTAGCCGCCGACGCGCTCAAATACGTCGCGTCGCACCATCTGGCAGGCACCCGTTACGGCGCTAAAGTTGCCCGGGCGCACAGCGCGGGCAAGATAGCCCTCGCGCTTTGCCGAGAAGTCCTGGTTGGCATGGGCAAGTGCGCCACGCACGCCAACCACAATGCCGGCATGCTGCACCAGATGATCGGCAAAGTAGAGTTTGGCGCCCACCACGCCCGCATCGGGACGCTGCAGATAGCTCATCATCTCTTCGATAAAGTCGGGGCTTATGACCTCGGTATCGTTGTTCAGCAGCAGCAGGTAGTCGCCCTTGGCGTGCTTCACACCAAAATTGATGATTTGAGAGTAATTGAACTCGCCCGGCCAGTACACAACGCGCGCGATGCCCTTGCCTTCGGATGCTGCAGCCACGCGCTCTGGCAGGGTTTCGTAATACGCAAACGTCTCCGGGGCTTCGCTGTTGTTCTCCACCAAGACGATCTCGTAATTGGTATACGTGGCCTTCTGGGCGATCGACATCACACAGGCATCGAGCGTCTCAACGTGGTCCTTGGTGGGAATCACAATGCTCACCAGCGGCGCAGACTCCGGCAGCGCATAGCGCATGCGATAGACAAACGGCGTCTCGGTCTCCTCGACTGTTCCGCAAATGCCCAGCGCGTTAAAGTGGCGCTGCAGCGCAAGGCGCCCAGCTTCAATAGCATACGGCTTGCTATCGGCAGAGCCATCGGCGGTCGATCCCGGATGAACGCGCCAGTGATACAGCACGTGCGCAACATGCTCAAACCGCGCGTCTGCCGAAAGGCAGCGAAGCGTCAGGTCGTAGTCCTGGGCACCCGCAACATCTTCCGGAGACACGCCAATACGATCGATAAGCGCCTTCTCCACCATCAGGAAATGCGTCACGCAGTTATGGCTATAGAGCAGGTCGACGTTGAGCCGCGTCTTAAAGACCGGCTGGCCCCACTCCCCCGTTTTCTGGAACATGTCCTCGTCGCAGAATAGGACCTGGGGGCGCTCGCCCTCGGCCGCCTTATTCAGCGCGGAAACATACTGGAATAACGCGTCCGGCTCCAGAATGTCATCGTGGTCCAAGAACGCGATGTAGTCGCCCATCGCTTGCTCAATACCTGCGTTGGTGTTGAGCACAATGCCACCGTTGCCGGGCAGCCCAATGCGACGAACGCGCTCGTCGTGGGCGCCTGCCGCAAGGTCGGCCACCGCATCCCATTCAGGTGAGGCATCCATAAGGAGCAATTCCCAGTTGTCATAGCTCTGGACTAGCACCGAGTCCAGCAGCTCGCGCAGGTAGACTCGATCGGTCTTGTAGCACGGCACCACAATGCTCACGAGCGGCCTATAGGCAAAGGCCGCCGAAGCGACGCGCTGGCACGCCAAATCGCCCGGCTTTGCGCGATGCTGCTCAAACCAACGTCGATAAGCTGCGTCGTCAGCGCGTGCATCCTTCATGCGATTCCAACTGTCGTCGACCATGCCGTTGTACAGGCGACCATCCATGGCGCAAAAACCGCTCTTGATCTGCCCCGCGGGGTCGATTGCAATCGCGACAAAATCACGTATATCCTGGGGCATCTCAACGCTCAAATACGTTTTATTGACGCGGCATCCGTTCTGCTGCGGCACATCGATCTGCGATTCAAACACATGCACGGTGACATCGATGGCATTCATATGCGCATCGAAAATCTGGAGCTCAGGGGTGCACTTGGAGTCTCCCACCCACGTAACCTCATAGCGCCACACCGCGCCGGCGTCTGCCGGCAAATAGCGAATGGCATCGATCTCGTAGCAGCCGCAGCGCTCGCCGCGCTGCGCATCGCGGATAAGCGCACACAACGCAGGCTTTGCCTTGTAGTTGATCTTGGATTCCAGCTTGGCCACGCGGCTATCGAGGCGAATGGAGCCCAACCTTTGACCACCGGATGCAAAAACGACATCCATCGACGAGCCATCCAAAAACGGAAGTACCATGACGGCGAGCTCGCGCTCGTAACCGGAAACGGAAGGGCAAAGCGCCAGCACACGGCCATGATCGACCGGGAGCACCAGCGACGGCACACAAAAACCGCTCGTCGTCGCATGGGCAAACGCTTGAGAACCCTCCCGCTCGATAAGCGCGGCGACATCCTGACCGGCAAAACGAAGCAGCACAAACAGACGGCCCTGACTGCGGCAAAGCGCCAAACGCTTGATACTCATCTACACTTCTCGCTTTCCCAGGGCGTTCGCTGCCATGCGTTTGCAGGCACCCAGGCGCCCAAACCTCAAGACGTCGTAATCGAACATGAGCTTTTTGTATGCGCGGGCATTGGGGGCCTTGCTGGTAAGCGCCGCACGCACCATAGCGGCAACAGACGGGGCACATTGCGCGAGCGCGGCATCGTTGCCTACGGCAGAACCGGCAAGGGCCGCGGCGACGGCAGCAAACACCTTGCCACAGTCCGAGCCCAGCAACCTGAGCGCGTCGTAAAGCACCAGATCGCACAGGAAATATGCCAGATCATCGGCGTGCTGTACATCGAGACCGTCGCGCTGCCAGTCAGCCAGCACCGCGGAGTAAATCTTCACGTGCTCCAGCAGGCGCGTCTCGTCGTCATAGCGCATGGTGTCCATGAGCGAGCCCTTGCGCGCCACGCGGTAGTCGTACAGCCTGTTCGAAATAAGCGCGGTCTTGCGCGAGCGACCGTACACGGCAAAATCGAAGACCTGGTCCTCGCCATACTTGACGGTTTCGTCGAACACGATCCCGTTGCCCAGCAAAAACTCACGCTTGCAAGCGGTGCGCCATGCAAAGGGGCGAGACGCTTCCTTAAACAGCAGGTCGGAGCTATAGCCTTCAAACGACACATCGCGCGGGCTCAGCACATAGTTAAGCCACGGATACCCTGCCTCCAGCGGATACGGATTCGCGCCAAAGGTCAAAACGTCGCAGTCCTCGCGCTCAAAGGTATCGACGATCACGCGGCATGCATCGGGCGTAAAGCGGTCGTCGGAATCCAAAAACGCGACGATAGACGCCGTGGACGCGGCAATGCCGGCATTACGTGCACTCGACAGGCCCCCGTTCTCCTTATCAACCAGCGTAAAGCGCGCGTCCTTTTCGCAATAGGCAGCCGCAATATCGCGCGAACCGTCCGGCGAGCCATCGTTGACCAGCACGCCTTCCCAATCGGGCATGTCCTGCGCAAGCAGGGAGTCCAGGCACCAGGCCAGGCACTCCTCCACTTTATAGATGGGAACGACAACGGAAATCTTGGGGGTAGCCATAATCACTCGCTCCTACTGTGCGGCGGGAACGTCATCAGGGTGCGGGTTGTCGCCGTAGGTGCGCTGATACGTCAGCACACGCCACACCAGCGGCAGGCCACCGATCTTAAAGTAATGCTTAAACGTATTGAGCTTGCCCGGCTTCTTAAAGCCAAAGCGCGAATCGATATAGGCACGGGGCGACTTGACCATCAGGCGCAAGTCGGTCTCGCCGCGCGGATCGAACAGCGACAGGTCAAAGCGACCAGCATCCCAATCGGCCTTAAGCTCGGGCGAGGCCTTCTCCCAAAACTGCTCACGCAATTCATCGACCAGACGCTCATCATTCCAACGGTACGTATCGACCTTCATGCGCATTAAAATGCCCTGAAGCTGAGCCTTGAGCTCGGGACGCTCGTCCAAAAAGCGCTGCATCTCGACATACTCGTCGCACACGCAAAACACCTTGTTGGGCGAATTAACGGAGCTCTTCTCGTTATCCTGGCGATAGCACAAAATGGGGTCCGCAATAAACGCGGCACGCTCGGCGCAAGCCCAAACCTTAAAGTTAAAGCCTGCGTCCTGATACGAGGCACCCGGCGTGGGAAGGAACCGAATCTGATTGTCGTTGAGGAACTCGCGCCGATAGATAGCCGACCAAATGGAAGGTTTGCGGTAGAAGATGCCCGGGCGATCGACGGGGCGATACGCGGCGCCTGTCATATGCTCGTCGATAATTCCAAACAGCTCACGGCGCTCGCTGGGCGTGGACCAATACAGGTAAAAGTCGCCCTTAACCACATCGGCATGCTCAGCATCGGCCTTGGCGACCAGCTTTTGGAGCGAATCCTCAAACATAAAGTCGTCGGACTCAAGGATGCCCACGTACTCACCGCGCACCATCTCCAGGCCGCGGTTCATCGAGTCGCCGTAGCCGCTGTTGGCTTTGTCGATTATCTTTACACGGGGGTCGCGCTCCATGTACTCGCGGATGATATCCGGCGAGCTATCGGTGGAACCGTCGTTAATGCAAATGATCTCAATGTCTTTGAGCGTCTGCGCAACGGCGGAATCGAGGCACTCGCGCAGATAGCGCTCAACATTGCAGATGGGAACAAGCAGCGAAACTTTAGGGATATCAGAGTTCTGCAAGAGAACCTCCTGTTGAATAGCGTGTAACAGGGTTATTTTAGCAGCCGAGTTACGGCGGGCGACAGCGCTTGGAATTAGATAAAGCGCTCCAGGCAGGCTTTGAGACCGCGGGTCGAAAGATAGAACAGCGTGGCATCTGTCATCGAAACGCCCGAGGTCGCTGCAACGAGCTTGTGGGCAACACGGCGAACGGCGCCCTTAGCAGGCATATCCGCCCACTCCGTTCCCAAAAACGTCGTGAGGTCCATGTTGACGCGAGCCGCCACGCGATGGAAGTCATCGGCATCCAAGCGCGCAAGGTCGAACACAATTAGGTCCAAAAACCAAGTTATCAGCTCGCCGGGACACAGGTCCAAAAGACCGTAGACCGCCCAATCCTGCAAGAGTTCCTCGAGCATCCTCATATGAGCATCGAGCTTTTTGGCGCGGGCCTCGTCACTGTTAAACTCGTGCGTCGCCGAGTCGCTCTCCATCACGTAGTGATAGAACTTGTCCGGCATGACAACGGTTTTGTTGGCAAGCGCATAGGCTGCGAACTGGAATACAACGTCCTCGCCCAAGGCCAAGTCGGGAGCAAAGCGAATACTCTCGCGATTAAGCAGCTCGCGCGAAAAAGCCGCACGGCAGGCATAGGGCTGCGCATTCGAATGGAACAGCAGTTGGGGATCACGGGCGCCGAAGGTACCAGCTTTGGGGCTCATGAGTTGCTGGACACGTTTGGGGGCAGCATCGGCAGGTTCACAGACGCCGCCAAAGACGGCGGCCTCGGCATCTGCAGACTCCATGGCATGCAGCACGCGCTCGACCGTCAGGGCATCGACGTAATCGTCGGCGTCCACAAAGAAGACAGTCTCGCCCTCGGCGGCATCGATACCGGCATTTCGAGCGCACGAGACACCCGCGTTTTCCTGGTCAATCACCAATACACGGTCGTCGGCCTGTGCGACCTGACGCAAGGCGCTCAACGAATCATCAGTCGAACCGTCGTTGACGCAGACAACCTGAATCGAACGCTCGGACTGCGCCAACAGCGAATCGAGGCATCGCTGAATGGAGCGCGCAGAGTTGTAAACGGGGACGACAATCGTAGCTTTAGGACTCGAGGCATTTCCCATGTCGACCTACCCCCTCAACGATTCGACGAGGAAGGCGGCGACCACGCCAGGGCCCCCAACCGATGCGTAGTATTTGGCGCGCCCCAGGGCGCCGTCCGTCGCAAAGCTCGGGTGCTCATCAACCCAGCCCTCGGGATCTTTGAGGATGGCAGCGAGATTCGCACGCTTCCACGGCTTAAGGTCGCCCAGCGAAAACTCCCCCGCGTCCAAGGCCGCCTGAAATTCCCTGGCCATCTGCACCAGGAACTCCTTATAGAACTTAGGCGCCAGGCGCACGTAGTTCCACATGTACGAATCGTACTTAATGAGCTGATTGAACTTGAGCATGCGCGCGACGTCATCACTTGCGTGGTCGCGGGCATAATCCTCTCGAATCCAACGCTCAATCTCGGCATACTCGGTATTGACGCAAAAGACCTTAGCCGAAGAATTGACCGAGGAATTCTCGTTGTCCTGGCGATACGACAGCACGGCATCATGCAGGTAAACAGCCTTATCGGCGCACGCGATCACCTTAAAGGCGAATGACGTGTCCTGAAAGGATGCCCCCGGAGTCGGCAGGAACGTAATGCCGTTGCGCTCAAGAAAATCGCGACGGTACACGGCCGACCAAATCGAGGGCTTTTGCTTAAAGAACTGTGTCGTGTCGCTTGGGTGCACCGGTTTGCCGCAGTCTTTGGGCTTAAACATCTCGTGCAGCGAGCGGCGCTCCTCGGGCTTGGACCAGTAGAAGTCAAAGTTCGCCTTCGCAAAGTCGGCATTGCAGCCCTCGGCCGCCGACACAAGCTTCTCCAGCGCGTCGGACGCCATAAAGTCATCGGACTCCAAGATACCCACGTACTCGCCGCGTGCCATCTCCAGGCCGCGGTTCATCGAGTCGCCGTAGCCGCTGTTGGCCTTGTCGATCATCTTTACACGGGGGTCGCGCTCCATGTACTCGCGGATAATATCTGGCGAGTTGTCGGTCGACCCGTCGTTAATGCAGATGATCTCAATATCCTTGAGCGTCTGCGCCAGGGCAGAATCGATACACTCGCGCAGGTAGCGCTGAACATTGTAAATGGGAATAAGCAGCGACAGAACAGGGCTGCCAGAGGCGTTAGTAGACAAATGTGCTCCTTAGGAAATACCTGTCGTTTCATGGTATCAAAGGGTCAGCGCACCAGCGGGCGTTTATATAATCTATGGAGCCCAACCTACGAAAGGACGCCATGCAGCCTAAAGCCGCACGCAACATATCCATCGAAGCCTTGCGCTTGGTCGCGGTCGCTGGGATTGCCATATTCCACACGTTTCAGTGGACCTTCCAAGCCGCCTGCATCGGCGTGCCGGAATACGCGCCGCTCGCCACCTTCCCCTACTCCGGCGTGTTCGGTTTTATTAACTTGCTGGGCTGCTGGGCCAACGAGGTCTTCTTTATGATCTCGGGCTATTTTCTCATCGCCTCGGCCGCGCGTGCTTGGAGCGGTGGAGCAACGTGGAAGTCGCAAATGCAACGGACGGCGCAGCGCCTTGGCAAGGTCGTTATGCCCACTGCGTTTTATTGCCTCGTGGCACTCGTTTGGTCCACGGTCGTCTCCCCCATTCCCGATGTTACCCTCAACACGCACTACTGGTACACGCTAGGCCTTGAGTTTATCTGGGTCTATGCCGCCACGGTCTTCATGGCGCCGCTGTTTGGCCTGGCCAAGAGTCGACTCTCTAAGAGGAGCTACACGGCAGCGGTCATCGTCGTTGGAATCCTCGCATTTGTTGTTAACGGGTATTTAGCCGCTATGAGTGCGACAAGCGCCGGCGAGTTTTCCTGGCTCCAAAAGTTCATGAGCGCCGCCACGTACGTAATCGCGTTTTTGATTGGCGGGCTGCTCCGCGACGTAACCGACGCCATGGATTCGGACAGGGCGGGCGCCTTAGGCACGCGGTTGCTCGCAGCGGTTTTGGCATTCGTCACCATCCTGGAAGGCGAGCTCTCCTTCACCGACAACCTCACGGCGATGGCAATCCTTTCCTACAAATCGACCTCGCTGATCTCGTTTGCCCTCGCTGCCGCCTCCCTGCTCTTTGCGGCTACCCGACGCAGTGCCTCAGGCAATTCGCGGACTGCAGGTGCCATCGTCACCTTATCGACCGCCACGCTCGGTTTCTATGTGATGCAGTCGCTCACCAGTAGCCTGTGGCGTCCCGTATTCAATACGTTGCTCGCAAACATACTGGTCAGCCAAAACAGCCCGGCAGCTATATGTATCATCACGGGCACCGTCATTAGCATCGTCTTTGCCTTAGCGCTCCTCAACATCGATGCAGTTAGAAGCCTTATCGCTCGCCAGCTCAAGCGGCAATAGACACGCTGCCGTCAGACGCTAAAGCCGCTACAGCCGTGGCAGGTTCCTGCGTTTTATTCAAAGCTTGCCGCCAAGGTGCGTCGAGCCTTTACAATAGGACAGTCCCAAGGACGTATTCGATAGCTTCCGCGCAGCATTCGCCCACCGCGCGTGAAAGGATATATTGCCCCATGCCTTCAACCCTTCCCGCCCCCATCGACAAGCTCGCCATCGTCGTCGTTACGTACAAGCGCCAGGAACTCCTGGCCAACTTGTTCGACTCTATGACCGAGCTCACGGCAACGCCCTGGCGCATCGTGATTGTCGATAACGAGAATTCGCGCGAGACCGAGGCCATGTGCACCGCATTCAACGAGCGCCTGGCCAACCTGTGGGGCTTCGACACCGAGCAGCCCGACGCACAGGGCGGCACCGACCGTGTCATCTACGCCCCGCAGCTCGAAAACGGCGGCGGTGCGGGCGGCTTCTCGGCCGGCACTAAATGCGCCTACGACCTGGGCGCCCAGTGGTTCTGGGTGATGGACGACGACGTGCTCGTCATCCCCGAAGGCATCGAGCGCTTGGCCAAGTGGACCGACCGTTACGACGTCATTCAGGGTTCGCGCCTAGACTTTGATGGCGGCGCCTTCTTTTGGCAGTACCAGCTCATCCTTTCGCTCGGCATCCCTAACCCCATCGCCAAGTGGGATCTGGGTCCCGAGGGCTACCGCACCATGAACCAGCTGTGCTTTGAAGGCGGCATGTTCTCGCGCCGCGTGGTCGACAAGATTGGCCTGCCCGATGCGCGCTTCTTTATCTACGGCGACGATGCCTGCTACGGCTACGTGGGCAGCCAACACTTCCCCGCCGTTGTTGCCGACGTAGTGCTCAAGCGCGCCCGCGCCGTCTCTAACTGGGATATCGCCGGCAAGCGCCAGCTCAACTCCACGAGCGACACCAACCGCTACTACATCATGCGCAACCGAGGCTTCCTCGCTCGCTATATGCAGATCTACGGTGACTACCACCCCATGCTGTTCCGCCTGGGCAATGCCGCGACCTTCTGCAAGGAATTCATTCGCTTGGCCGCGGTCGACAAGTGCTTTAAGACCGGCATTCCGGCGCTGCGCCGAGGCATGAAGGACGCCCGCAAGATCATCAAGGATCCCAACTGGAAGCCCATGCCGCCCATGAAGGACACCGAGTAACGGAAGCCGGAAACACCTCGGCGCTTAAAGCCGCTGGCACACCGTAGCCACATGCTGCCCATCAAAACCGAACCCCCAGCGCATGCGACCCACGCCGGGGCGTGGTACACGGATTTCGTCGATGCTGTCGCGCTCTATGTCGAGTAGCGACTGCACGGCCAGCAATTCCAGGCCCAGCGCATCCACATCGGGGTCATACATCAAGTTAATCGTTATCAGCGGGCGCTCGTCCAACATGCCAATCGTGTCTGCTACGTCGAACACAGCACCCGTAGGGAAAACCTGGATGTCCCAGCGACCCGCGCCACACTTTCGCCTCGAGGCAGGATTGGCATAGCCCGGCAATCCAAAGCAGAGCCCCTGCAAGAGCAGGTGATATGACAGCGACGCATCTGGGTCGGTCGCACCGATTCCCGCATCTCCCAGGATGCGGCCTAGCGCCTGTCTCACCGCACCCTCGTCCCCACGGCACAACCCGTCTCGAAACGCATCGACGTCTCGAACGTCCTCGGCAGCGCACTCAAACCACTCAACAATCACTAGACGCAGGGCCTGTCGAAGCTCGTTATTGGGCAATCGCAAAGCACGGAGGCGATCGCCATGCTCTGGCTCCTCAGTCATATCCGTCGTAAGAAAACCGGATAGATATAGCGCTGTCCACATGCCATCGTCAGGCGAGACATCTGGCTCTGCAGTGCCCAAACAAAGCGGGACCTCAGCGCACCCATGGGCCTCGAGCAAATCGAACAAGACCGAAAGGCGGTCGAGATTCCACCCGGCAACTACCCTACTCAGGCAATCCGCATACCCATACAGATCGGCACGCACAGGCGCCGTGCAGCCTCGGCCCAGAAAACCGATCACACGCGCTGGACTCGAGCAATAGGCCCTGCCAAACCGATATCCCTCGAGCCATTCACGCGCATCATCCAGGTATTCCTCGCGCCCAGCATGGTTCAACAGAGCCTGGACCTCGGCATCCGAAAAGCCGAACCAACGGTCACACCAGGTCGAAAGCGGCGTCGTCAGACAATACGAGCAGCAGTGCAAAGAAAGCGCCGCTTCGGCAGGGCCGGGACACTCCCCCATCAGACACGTCAGCCGCAACGAATCGCGCGCAGTGGCAATGGCGTCGAACAGCACGCGATCGAATAGCCCTGCCGGATCGGCGCCGGAAGCGCCCCTCGCGCTCGCACGGCCCAACCACGCCGCGTCGTACCCATCAACGAGCAATACAACTTGCTCATCGCAGGCCATCTCCAGCAGCTCAATGAGCACGCCAAGCACCGAGGCGACCTCGTCCTCGCTCGCCGCGCCACGCGCAACGCGTTCGATGTGACGCACCTTGTCTCGAGCTAAATCCGGAGCCTCCAAAAGCGCCAGCAGACGGGCGCACTCGCCCGAAAGAGCATCGCGCACGACGTCAGCAATAGCGGCGCCACGCCTCACAGCGCCAGAAAAGTCCAGCGATATCACCGGATAGCAAGCATACTCGTCCCGATAGCGTCCGCCGTCCGCATCCCAAATCTGAGCATTGGCAAACAAACGCTGACCAGCGCGACCGACCGCGGGACACTCCAGAAAAGCCTTGAGCATCGACAAGTTCATGCTCTTGCCAAAACCCTCGGGCCGACAGCACACCACAACGGACGCGTCGCAGTCCAACACATCTGCAATAAACATGGTCTTGTCGACCAGCGTGCAGCAACCAAGAGCCTCCGCATAGTCATGCATGCCAATGGGTAAAGCCGCATCGTCGGCACAGCCGATCAAACGCACGCCAAAGTCGGCAGCACAACCATTATTTACCTGTTCAGACACCAAAACGTTCCCCCTAAATCGCAACACGATGCCAATTGTAATGACCGCCTCGCGCGTACCGATGTCGCCGCGCGATCATATCGGGCAACGGTAGGAACAAAGGCCTTGAGGGGGCATAACAAATCGTTGTGCAACAAAATGGGGCCCGATGCATTCGCACCGGACCCCGTCCCAACTCTTTAGTTATCTAGCAACCGAGAGGCTACTCCTCCGAGCCGTCCTCCCCAGAAGCTTTCTTCTGCTGATCGAGCTTATGCTTACCACTTACGATAGACGTAGCGCCCAGTGTGGCCAAGCTCGCGCTGGAAAGGCTCGCCATCACAATCAGATCGCCCGTCTTGGGCATGTTGCCGCCCGAGGACTTGGTAGCTGTAGTCGTCGTGGTCGTGGTGGTCACCGTTTTGGAGTCATTTTGCTCCTGGGCCTGGTTGTCAGTGTTGCCCTTACCGTTGTCCTCGACCTGCTGCTTTCCGTCCTTGGTCTTGCCCTTGTTCTCGTCCTTCTCCTCAGATTCAGACTTCTTATCCTCGTCCTTCTTCTGAGCGGATTTGTCGTCCTTCTCCTCAGAGCTAGAACCCTTATCGGATTCGGTCTTCTCGGAAGCCTTGTCCTTAGAGTCGCCCTTTGCGGCCTCGGTCTTTTCCGCGGAAACCTGATCAGAGTTGTCCTTGTTCTGGGTCGAACCGTTATTGACGCCAGCCATCAGCGAAGAACCCAGCGTAGAACCAAGCTGCGCGGAGAAAGAAGGCTTCTTGTCCGGCGAAGCAACGGGAGCGTCCGGCGCCTTATTCGAGTCGTCCTTGGAAGCATCGGAATCAGGGGTTGCGTCAGAACCGGAGCCGTTGTTGGAGCCGGTGTCAACGGACGAATCGCTCGAGCCGGTAGAAGAGCCAGAGGTGCCAGCGTCGGTCGAACCAGGAGCGGCGCTGTCCGTATTGCCGGCAGAGCTTGAAGACGAATCGCCCGCAGCAGAGCCGTTCGAATCGGAGCCGTTCGAGATGGAACCGTCGTTGGTAGTGCCACCAGCAGAGCCATTACCGTCATCATCGGTCGAGGGCGCATCCATCCTGCCATCGTTGGCATCGTCACTCGAGCCGTCATTCGAATCAGGTGTCGGCGAGGGCGCCGGCGTAGGCTCGGGCTGCACGGGCGTCGCAGCGGCTGCCTCGTCCTCGGCGATATAAGCCAAGCAGTCCTTCAGCTCATTCTTATAACGATTCTTCCAGCCCTCATGATACTGGGGCTGACTCGAAAACTTGGTGGCGACATTGTTGACCACGCTATTGGAGAGCGCCGTCACAAACTCGCGGTCGGACATATCGTTGGAAAGATTCGCCCAGCGGAAAAAGTCCCTGCAGCCACCGGTGCCGCACATGTTGGTGATGCTCCACACCATGCCCTTGACGCAATCGGCGCGGCCAGAGATGTCAATGCCAAGAGCGCTCTTAAGCCACGCCTCGGTCACCGCATAGTACGAATTGTACGCATAAGCATCCTGAAGCGCCGAGAACTCAGCTGGATCGGTATTGTAGGCACCTTGGAAAGCCTCCTGCGCGATACGGCCCGGCTCGGTGAGCTGGCCGTTCTCGAACATGGGATTGCTCGCGTTGGAAATCTCACTACCGCGATCAATCGCATCCTTGAGCATGCTGTATTTTTCGGGGTTGTAGTTGTAGGCCTGCTTCATAAACGGAATGAGCGACCAACGGCGGTCGAACTGGTAATAGCCCAGCGCGTTATAACCGTCGCCATACGAAAAGCCCTGGTTATAGTTGCCATGGCTCTCATATTTGGTGAAGTACTTCATCTCGGGAGTCACGTTGACAAACGAGACACCCTGAACCGACCTCAACACGCCCGAGAAGGACTGTTGGGTGTAAAGGCCCTTATCGATATCGGTGGCATCCGAGGCAACGCCCGGCGTGGGCTCCTCGGCAGCGGCGGGTGCCGGCGCGGAGACGGCGCCAAACGAAAGCGCCAGCGTCAGGCCCGCGACAATAGCAGAATGCTTGGGCTGCATAAGATCCTCCCTGCATTGGTGTAGTTAAAGTGCAGTTTGCAAAGATAGAATCAGTATTGCAGCTCATCCGTTGTTGCACAACAACCACTCGGTAAACGGCAACAACCCTCCGCGAAATCTTAAGGAATTAAACAAACTGGTCGTCGGGCGCCAACAGAAGCTCGCCGTAACGTTTCGTCAGCCCGTCTCTCAACTGACAGAAAGCGGGAATATAGACGTTCAAGATGCGCTGAATCAAATCTTGAGCGAGCTTGTTGTCGTAGATATGGACGTTCGTATTGCGGTCTCTGAGCATATCCAGCCAGGCTGCCTCATCAATAAAGTCGTAGAATCGGTAGGACTCCTTCAAGATGGCACGAGGAGACCCCGACGCGGAAAGCGTGGCGCCCTCATACTCGAGCAGACGCTTAAGGAGCTTCCAGCTCAGTTCAAATTGAAGATTGAACTTATTAATCAATCCACTCTGAACAAAATCATTGTTGAGATCCTGATTGGGCGCATCCTCAAGATTCGCCAAGGCGCTGACAAAGTTCTCATATTTTTTCATACAGAATCACACCATCCCTGGCAATTTCATCGAGCAATTGCTGCGATAAGGACTCGTCGAGATTGACGACATCTACATCTAAAAGAGTATCAAGACGCTCCTCGATCAAATATGACAACCGGCCGAAATCCCGGCAACCAGCTACGGCGATGTCAATATCGCTCTTAGGCAAGTTGTCACCTCGAGCGCGGGAACCAAACAGCACAACCTTCTCGGCGTCACATTCCCGAGCAAAAACTTCAATTTGCTTATACACCTTGTCGAGAGATGCCATTTGCAGCCCTACAGCTTAATGTCAAAGTTGATCTCGGGGACGGCGGCCAGGTCGGCCAACGTCACGCCGTCGACGTACTTTTCGATCACGTCGTCCAGACCGCGCCAGAACTTGACGGTCGAGCACAAATCGCTGCGGGTGCAGCTGTTGTCGATGCCGTCGCACGCCACGGGCGCCGTGCTGCCCTCGACAGCGCGCAGGATGTCGCCGGCGCGCCCCTCGGCCGGGTCCTTGGCCATCATGTAGCCGCCGCCCTTGCCGCGCACGCTCTTAAGCAGGCCCGCCTTCATAAGCGGACGAACCAGCTGCTCCAGATACTTTTGCGAGATATGCTCGCGGTCGGCAACCTCGCGCAAGGCAATCTTGCCCTCGGCGTCGCCCAGCGCCGCGATATAGATCATCAGCCGGAGGGCATAGCGGCCCTTAGAAGAAATGAGCATACCTACCCTCCCGTTGTTCCTGGGACAAAATCAGGCCAATTTGCCCCAAATCCTATGCACGCGGGGCAAACAAACCTGATTATTATGTCCCACATCTAAAAAGTCGAGTGGATTAGTCGGGTTTTCCCTTGACTAACGCCGAACCCATAGTAACTTTATTCCGAGAAGATTCCTAGGGTTTAGTACACCTATGAGTACACCATACACAGAGAGGGACAGCATGAGCGCAAATCCGCTGCTTTCCATCGAAGGTCTGACCGCCTCCGTGGACGAGAAGACCATCCTCCACAACGTCAACCTTAACGTCGCCGCCGGCGAGACCCACGTGCTGATGGGACCCAACGGCGCCGGCAAGTCCACCCTCGGCCACCTGGTCATGGGCGACCCCGTTTACACGGTCAACGACGGCCGCATCGTCTTTGACGGCCAGGACATCACCGAGCTCACCACCGACAAGCGCTCACGCGCCGGCCTGTTCCTGAGCTTCCAAGCCCCGGTCGAGATCCCTGGCGTGCCGCTGTCGAGCTTTTTGCGCGCCAGCATCGCCGGCCGCCCCGGCCTGGAGATGAAGGGCAAGGAGTTCCGCCGTCGCGTCAAGGAGCTCGCGGCAGAGCTCAACATGGATACCGCCTACCTCAACCGCGAGCTGGGCGTGGGCTTCTCGGGCGGCGAGAAGAAGAAGGTCGAGATGCTCCAGCTCCTGTTGCTGCAGCCCAAGCTCGCCATCCTCGACGAGACCGACTCGGGTCTGGACGTCGACGCCCTGTCCACCGTCAGCCACGGCATGGACGCCTACCGCAAGAGCTGCGACGGCTCCATGCTCATCATCACGCACAACACGCGCATTTTGGAGCACCTGGATGTCGACCGCGTCCACGTTATGGTCAAGGGCCACATCGTGCGCGAGGACGACGCCTCGCTCATCCCCTGGATCGACAAGAACGGCTTTGAGACCTTCGAGCGCGAGGCCGCCGAACAGCGCGCCCAGGCCGAGTCTGCCGCTGCCGAGCAGCAGGCGTAAAGGGGCGACGCAATGACCAAGAACCGCACCGAGGTCGCGGACATCGACCGCAGCCTCTACGACTTCACCTATGGCGAGGAGGGATTCGAGCGCCTCGACGCCGGCATCACGCCCGACATCGTGCGCGAGATAAGCGCCAAAAAGGACGAGCCGCAGTGGATGCTCGACCTGCGCCTCAAGTCCCTCGAAATCTTCAACCGCTTCCCGGATCCGACGTGGGGCCCCTCCATCGAGGGCCTGGACATGGACAACATCGTCACCTATGTCAAGCCCAACACCGACCAAAAGCACGACTGGGAGTCGGTGCCCGACGACATCAAGAACACCTTTGAGCGCCTAGGTATCCCCGAGGCCGAGCGCAGCTACCTGGCAGGCGTCGGTGCTCAGTACGACTCCGAGCTCGTCTACCACAACATGCAGGACACCGCGTCCAAGATGGGCATCGTCTACTCCGGTATTGAGGAAGCCCTGCACGATCCGCAGTGGGAACCGCTCATCCACGAGAAGTTTATGACGCTCATCCCGCCCACCGACCACAAGTTTGCAGCCCTGCACGGCGCCGTGTGGTCGGGCGGCTCGTTTGTCTACGTGCCCAAGGGCACCAAGCTCGATTTTCCGCTGCAGAGCTACTTCCGCCTCAACGCCAAGGGCGCCGGTCAGTTTGAACACACGCTCATCATCGTCGAGGACGATGCCGACCTGCACTTTATCGAGGGTTGCTCCGCGCCCAAGTACAACGTGGCCAACCTCCACGCCGGCGCCGTCGAGCTTTTTGTGGGCAAACGCGCACACCTGCGCTACTCGACCATCGAGAACTGGTCCAAGAACATGTACAACCTCAACACCAAGCGTGCACGCGTGGACGAGGACGGCGACTACACCCTGAAGGCTGTCAAGGCAACTCTCACCAGCGAGAACATCCCCACTGATACTGATATCGGTGATTACACAAGTAACAACACCGACTTCTCCATGGAGAACGACAAGGCCACTGTCACACTTTATAGCGGCAAGACCGTGACCACCAACAGCAGC
>URNJ01000009.1 GCA_900549215.1 uncultured Collinsella sp. | reverse complement strand
GTCCCCTGCTGCCCCGGAGGCGCCCACCGCTCCCTAAGCATAGCGTGCCCGGACGCCCCGTCCGTCGGGCTGTGCAAGCCTGTGGAACCCGGACCTCAACCCCAACCCAACCGGCCTCGAGCCTGCGTCGATTCGCTCCCCGTCCCGCGCGGGGGCCCATGACGCATACCCAAAATCCATCCGAGGAGAAAGGAACGCAATGACGACAGCCATGCCCCTCCGCCTTCACGGGGTCACGAAGGCGTACCGCGGGAGGACCGTCCTCGGCCCCATCGACCTCGCCCTCGAGGCGGGGCGCGTCTACGGGCTCATCGGCGAAAACGGCGCCGGGAAGTCAACGCTCATCTGTATCGTCACTGGCACCGCCAGCCCCAGCTCGGGCTCGGTTGAGCTGTTCGGCGAGCGCGGCGGGCGCGGGCTTGCCGCCGCCCGGAGGCGTATGGGCTACATGCCCGACGCGAGCTCGGCCTACCCGGGGCTCTCTGCGCGGGAGAATGGATTTGCAACGGTTGCTTAAACATTTTTTACAGGGACAGCCCTGCGTTCCTGAACTCAACTGGGCTCATGTAGACCAGTGTCGAAGGGGCAGTCGCCCCAGTCCGCGTACCAGACCTGTGTGCCGCCGAGGGAATACTTCCTCCAGTAGGGCCAGTGCGGGACGTCCATCCTCTCTTCCTTTCGGGGCGTCAGGCGCCGGGCCCAAGGCCGCACCTGCGCCCCAGCTCCGCCACGAGGGCGTCGTTGTCTCTGACCGAGACGATGGCGTCGCCGTCGTAGGGCGCCTCGATGTAGACGCGGTCGAGCGAGTTGGCCGTCCCCGCCCAGAGCGTCCTGGTGCGCCGGACGCCCCGCACGTGGGCGTAGGGTATCACCGAACGCGTCCCAGCGTACACGACGACGAGGCGGTCGCCGTAGAGCTCGAGGCGATTGCTGCGGACGGGAAGGGCAGCCAGGGCCACGAGGGCCGGGATGGGCAGCAGCGCGAGCCAGCCCCATAGGAGCGCGGGACTCGAGCTCAGGAAACACGCGATACACGCCGCGGATAAACCGCCCGCCACAATCACCATGGCCGCTATGAACCACGGGTCTGTCCTGCCGGGGAACACCCGCTCCGGCCGCTCGCCCTTCTCACCCATTACGGCCCTTCCGTCTCTTGCACCCCTCCCGGAACTGTCCGCATCAGTATAGCCAATGCTTTTTCTGATTTGTTGAGAAGCCGGCATTTGGGGGCATTTTGGATAGCGAACAGTTCAAACAAGAAGCTGAGAAAATAGAACAAAGCCTGAGTGCCTTGAGAGTCGCCGAGCGCAATGCAGTGATTCCCTTTATGAACGGCGACTTTACCCAATGGGATCTATATCTGGCATCCTCCTCTGAGTATGCGATGAGACTGATAGACGGATTTATCTCCATGCTCGAATCGAGGAATCTTGTTTGCGTCGTCCAGCTTCTCCGCGCACAGGTTGGAGTCTGCCTGCGGACATTCGCGTTATTCGCCGCCGAAGACCAGGATGACTTTCTCCCAAAAGGCTGCCAAGTACCATGGCGTGAGCGTTGGGGTAGCCATCATTCAGCGTGGATACATCCGGATGCACATAGATCCAGACGATTCCAACGTTCTCGTATTTCCCGTGCAGGTAATCGAAGAGGGCAAGCGACACCATGCGGTTGCCGCCGACGGTCACGACTCTGTCGGGGTTTTCTGCCGTAAGCTTCCTCTGCGCATCCTGAATCCCCGCCAGGACTTCGTCCTCGGCATAGATGCGAGCTGCCTCCCATTCCTCATATCCAAGTTTTGGGACGCGTTTCACAATGCCGAGTGGAACCCCTGGACAGTCGGATCACGTGGTGGCCCCCTTTGAGAGGGTCACGAGCATCACGGTCCCGTTCTCGGAACTTGCTTCGACCTCTACCGTGCCACCGTGAAGCGCTGCAATCTCCCAAACGAGTGCTAGTCCGAGTCCTGCGCCGCCGCATGCCCTGCTGCGGGATTTGTCTAGACGAAAGAACGGCTGGAAGATGCTTTCTCGGTACTGCTTGGGTATTCCCGGTCCCTGGTCCTCGACTCGCAGGAACACGTGGCTGTCGTTGTCGCAGATGGAGACGTTGACAGTCGAGCTGGGGCGGCTGTAACGGATGGCATTTTCGACCAGGTTAAACACCAGCCGATAGAGGAGCGTATCACTTCCGATTGTCAAAGCGTCTCCAGCGCAATCGAGGGTTACGTCCTTATTTTCGGCAAGTGGCGCAAGGTCGGTGAGGACCTCTTCGGACAAGGGGCCAAGTTCCACATCGTCCTCGCAAGGAACGCTGCGGAGCTCACTCATCTCGAGCAATACCTTGGCCATTCGAGACATGCGCTCGGTTTGTTCTTGTAGCAGGCCGAGCAGCTCGGCTGTTTCGGGTTGCAAACCGGAGTGCTCGGAAATGAATAGTTCAATCTGTGCTTGCATAAGGGCGAGCGGGGTGCGCAGCTCGTGTGCGGCGTTGCCGGTAAACTGACGCTGTGCAGAGAATCCTTCGCCAAGACGGGCGATCATGTCGTTGAAAGAGGCGCTGCATCGCTGTAGCTCGGTGGGCACATCTTCACTGAGTCTGATTTCGCTTAGGTTGTCAGGCTGCACACGCTCAACCTGAGCTGCAAAAGCCCGTAGCGGTTTGAGTGCACGGCCGCTCACAAAGTATGCCAGCGCGCCGCCAAGGAGTGTGACTCCAGCCGTGATGCGCCAGGCTGTCGTGCCAAAAGACTCCTGTGCGTCGTTTACGACGATCGTGACCTCGTCATCGAGGGTCGCTTTCGTTGGGTCGAACGCCTGGAGCGAATCTTCACCGGTTGCGTTAAAGGCCGAGATGTCGCTGCCGATAGCATCCATGTAGCGCATGCCCGTATAGCCGACCAGGCAGTTCGTCAGCACGCACGCCGCACACGTCAACAGTGCCGTCATGATCGTTATGCGCCATTGCAGCGAAAGCCTTTTCATTCGCTATCCTCCATAACGTAGCCCTCTCCAATCCGATTGCGAACCGGGTCGTATCCCAAAGCGCTGCGCAGCTTTTTACGGAGTGACGAGATATGAACGCGGATTGCGTTGCTAAAGCTGTTCACGCTGCTATCCCAAACGTGTTCGATAAGCTCCTCTTGACTTACCGGACGCCCCTGATTAAGCATCAGGTATTCCAAGATTCCCGTTTCCTTGCGCGTAAGAGATAAAGCCTCGTTGTCCACGGAAGCGATGCGCGCCTTGGTGTCAAAGCGGAGCTTTCCGCAGGTTAAAACTATGTCGGTTTGTGTAAAGCGTCTGAGGGTAAGGCTGCGGATCCTTGCCGCAAGCTCGTCCAGATGAAACGGCTTGGTGAGGTAATCGTTGGCGCCGGCATCGAGTCCGGCGACTTTGTCGGATACTTCGCCACGTGCGGACAGAATCAGTACCTTAGTCTCGCAGTCAGTTTTCCTAAGTTCCCTGAGTACGGTCATGCCGTCGATGCGGGGAAGGTTGAGGTCGAGTACCACGAGGTCGAAGGCCTCAACGTCCAGTAGGTCGAGCGCCTCCTGTCCGTCGTGACAGCAGTCGACGCTGTACGCCAAGTTTCGCAAGCTGCGCGCGATTGCGTCACACAGCGCCCGCTCGTCCTCGACGATCAAAATACGCATAACAGTCTCCTTGCACATTTCAAATCGCGCTTAACACGGATTTTATAGCCGATATGGTCCAATGGTCGCGTAACGAAAGGAGTGGTCAGGTTGTTCAAAGCGGTAAAACCCGTGGTACAGGTCGCTTTGTTGATCGTCGGAATTGCCATGGTGTGCTTTGGCGTTATGCGTGGCGAGGCGGATGCCGTGCTGGCCAAAGCGATTAGGCTGTGCTTGGAGTGTATCGGAATTGGATAAAAGAGAAAACACTGCGTCGCATGTTTTGGCCCGATTTCGCGGATTCATTCAGGCGGCGGCAACACTTATTACCAACATTCACCTGCCTAACTTTGCCAAGGGCAGCATCTATCAGGGCGTGGGAAAAACAGTCTGCGTACCCGGGCTTAACTGCTATTCGTGCCCTGCGGCAACGGGTGCGTGCCCCATCGGGTCGTTTCAATCGGTGGTGGGTTCATCTAGGTTTAACTTCTCCTACTACGTTACCGGTACGCTCATTCTGATCGGCGTGCTACTGGGGCGCTTTGTGTGCGGTTTTTTGTGCCCGTTTGGCTGGCTACAAGAGCTGCTGCACAAGATTCCCGGCAAAAAGTTCTCCACGAAAAAGCTTAAGCCGCTCACGTACATCAAGTACGTCGTGCTGCTGTTTGCTGTGGTATTGCTGCCTGTGCTGGTGGTCAATGATCTGGGGATGGGAGATCCGTTCTTTTGCAAGTACATCTGTCCACAGGGTGTGCTCGAGGGCGCCATTCCGCTGGCCATCGCCAACGCCGGCATTCGATCTGCGCTGGGGCAGCTCTTCACCTGGAAGCTTTTCATTCTCATTGCCGTGGTGTTGCTGAGCGTTTTGTTCTATCGCCCCTTCTGCAAATGGATTTGCCCGCTCGGCGCATTCTATGCGCTGATGAATAGGGTGTCCTTGTTGGGGATTCAGGTTGACGCGTGCAAATGCGTCTCGTGCGGCAAGTGTTCAAGGGTTTGTCAGATGGACGTTGATGTGGTCCGCGCGCCCAATCATGCCGAATGTATCCGGTGCGGAAAGTGCATCGGGGCCTGTCCTGTCGATGCCATCAGCTATCGCTATGGCCTGGATGTGTCGGCGGAAAAGATTCCCTTGACCGCCGATAAAAAGTAAAACAAGCTTCGACAAAACGGAGGAATGACTATGAAGCTTTCTAAGATTGCGGTCCTGTTTATGGTGCCGGTATTGGCCTTGTGCCTTGTGGCATGTTCGGCGCCCGGTGGCAATGCGAGCGAATCCGCGAGCTCCGATCCTAAGATTGCAGAACTCACTGCGCAGAAGCCGACCAATGCCGACGAGGCCGCCGAGCTGTATGCGAAGCTCATGCAGAAGGAGAACGAGATCTTTTCGAGTGATAACGCGCTGTGGGAAAAGGTATTCAATGCGGCAAATAAAGACTCGGCAATGATTGAGGACGGCAGCAATTACGGCGATTTCCTGCTCAAGACCATCGACGGCGCCAAGGATGAGTTCACGGCGGATGAGCTCAAGACGCTCAAGGCCGGTGCACAGCAGATCAAGGAGATCGAGGACAAGCTCGAGAGCTTGGAGAAGGAGTTCCCCGGCTGTGGAAGCACGCCGAGTGCAGGCGAGAGCGTCGACGCTTCGACCGCTGGCATGACGGCTGGTGCCAATGCTTCGAGTGAGGCGACGAAGTTCCCCAGCTTTACGGGCAAGGACCTGGATGGCAACGACGTGAACAGCGACGAGCTGTTCTCTAAGAACAAGGTCACCGTCATGAACTTCTGGTTCACTACTTGCAAGCCGTGCGTGGGCGAGCTGGGCGATCTTGAGAAACTGAATCAGGAGCTTGCCAAGAAGGGCGGCCAGGTCGTGGGCGTCAATTCCTTTACGCTCGATGGCAACAAGGGCGAGATTGCAGATGCCAAGGACGTGCTGAGCAAGAAGGGCGTGACGTATAAGAACATCTGGTTCAAGTCGGATAGCGAGGCCGGTAAGTTCACGTCAAATTTGTTCTCGTTCCCGACAACGTATGTCATCGATCAGAATGGCAATATCGTAGGGGATCCAATCGTGGGAGCCATCAGCTCCGCCGAGCAGCGCGCAGCACTCAACAAACTTATCGACCAGGCGATTGCGAATAGCGAGCAGTAAAAACGCGTAAAGCATAGCGAGAATCGTGTGTCGCTGTGCGAAGTAGTCCGCTACCTTTCAAGATAAGCTCCACCATATAGAGGTCCCGCTCGGGACCTCTTCTTTTGGGTGCCGTCCCGTTCGTTTTTTGGCGCGGTTCCCTACATTCCTCACTGGTGTCGGTGAAAAATGGGGATAGAGTAGGACAAACGCGTCGAATACGAACGGCGGGGGAGAGCGGGCAGGGTGCCTGCGCAGGAGAGGTTGCCGTCCATGTTGGAGCTCAAAGGAATTTGCAAAAGGTACGTTACGCAGTCGTTTACCCAGGTGGCGCTCGACAGCGTAAGCCTGTCTTTTCGGGATAACGAGTTCGTGGCCATTCTGGGCCCCTCGGGCTCGGGTAAAACCACGATGCTCAACGTTATCGGTGGACTTGATCATTTCGATTCCGGCGACCTGCTCATCGACGGCATCTCGACCAAGGACTTTCACGATCGCGATTGGGATGCCTATCGCAACAACCGCATCGGCTTTGTGTTCCAAAGCTATAACCTCATTCCGCATCAGACCATTTTGGAAAACGTGGAGTTGGCGCTCACGCTCACGGGCGTGGAGCATGCCGAGCGCCGCCAACGTGCGCGCGAGGCGTTGGAGAAAGTCGGCCTGGGCGAGCACGTTAACAAGCGCCCGAGCCAGCTTTCGGGCGGGCAGATGCAGCGCGTGGCCATCGCCCGTGCTCTGATCAATGATCCCGAGATTGTGCTGGCCGACGAGCCGACCGGCGCTTTGGATTCAACGACATCCGTACAGGTTATGGATTTGCTCAAAGACGTTGCGCGCGACCGCCTGGTTATCATGGTCACGCACAATCCCGAGCTGGCGTATCAGTACGCCACGCGTATCGTCAATCTGGCGGACGGCAAGATCACCGACGATTCCGACCCCTTTGATGCTGCCAAGGCCGCGCGTCGCGAGGCAAAGCCTACGCGCAAAACCTCGATGAGCTTTGTGACGGCGCTGGGGCTTTCTGCCCGAAACCTCATGACCAAGAAGGGCCGCACGGGCATGACTGCCTTTGCGGGCTCGATTGGCATTATCGGTATCGCGGCGATTCTGGCGCTGTCCAATGGCGTAAACGGCTACATCAAAAAGGTCGAGGAGGATACGCTCTCGAGCTATCCACTCACCATTTCCAAGCAGGATTACGATCTGTCGTCCATGATGGGCGGGCAGGGAACTGCGGATGATGACTCGCCTGAAAACGTGGATTCGTCCGACGACAGTGTCGGCGGCAAGGCTCGGGGAACCGATAAGATTCCCGTGGTTACGGCCGTAAAGGATATGTTTGCGAGCGTTAGGTCCAACGACATGACGAGCTTTAAGGCATGGCTTGACGACGGCGGCGACGGTATCGACAAAGAGGTCAACGCCATCCAGTACGGCTATGGCGTGACGCCGGTTGTCTATCGTGCGGGTAAGGGTGACGAGAAACCCGTTCGGCTTGTTCCCAACGCCATGACCGAGGCCATGAGCGGAGGCGCGAGCTCGGCGGCAACGGTGAGCATGGAATCCATGGGAACCTCGGTCTTTAACGAGATGATTGACGACCAGAGCCTGCTCGACAGCCAGTACGATGTCGTCGCCGGTCATTGGCCCACGTCTGCCAACGAAGCCGTGATGGTGCTTTCGAGCCGCGGCACGGTGGGCGACTATACGCTCTATAGCATCGGTGCGCTGGATATCGATGAGCTCAACGACCTGGTCAACAGCGCCATGGCGGCCGACGGCAAGATTGAGACGCCCGAGTCCGCCGCCGACTTTACCTACGACGATGCGCTGTCCACGACGTTTAAGGTGTTGTCGTCGGCCGATGCCTATCGCAAAAACGAAGAGACCGGCATGTGGACTGACATGTCTGGCGACGCCGACTTTATGGCAGCCAAGGTTGCCGACGGTATCGACGTGCACATTGTGGGCGTGGTGCGACCTAACGAGACGGCCAACGCGAGCGCATTGACCCCGGGCATTGCCTACACGCATGCACTAACTCGTCAGCTTATGGAACACGCCGCAAATTCGCAGATTGTGCAGGAGCAGCTTGCTCACCCCGAGACGGATGTCTTTACGGGCAAAACCTTCGACGAACTGCAAGGCGAGGCCAAACAAGGCGTGGATCTGAGCAGCATGTTCAGCGTGGACGAGGCGGCGCTCAAGAGCGCGTTCTCGTTTGATGCGTCTGCACTCTCGGGTGCGGCCGGCGGTATGGACCTTTCTGGTATCGACTTATCCGGGTTGGACATTGACCTCTCGGACGTTGGCAAGGACATCGACTTCAGCGACATCATGGCAAAAGCGCCAACCCCAGATTTCTCGGGTATCTTTGACGGTCTGGAACTCACGCCCGAGCAAATGCAGCAGGTGGGAACGCTGGCCAACCAACTGTTTGAGGGCTTTTTGCGGTCTGATCAGTTTAGGGCGCTGTCGCCCGAAGACCTTAAGGACGCGTCAAAGCTCTCTGTCGCATTCTCGACGTATCTTGAGAATGATGACACAGCCCAGCAAATCCTGGCCCAGCTCAAAGCGCTCGGCGGCGATGCCCTGGCCGAGCGTCTGCAGCAGGCGATGAGCGACTATGTGCAAAAGCAGCTGGCTCCGTATCTGCAGCAGGCTATGGATCAGGTGATGAAGGCAATCAGCGAGCAGATAGCGTCGACGGTATCATCCCAGCTCAAGGCGGGCGCGGCAGGGCTTATGGACCAGGTGGCGACGCAGATGTCTTCGAGTTTTGCCAACCTAGCGAGCGCTATGCGTGTGGATGCGAGCGCCTTTGCCCGCGCCATCCATTTCAACATGGACGCCGAGGACCTGAGTTCGCTCATGATGAGTTACGCCAAGGCGTCACAGCTCACCTACGACAACAATCTGACCACGTTGGGCTATGCGGACGAGGCAGATCCCATCTCGGTTAAGATTTTCCCGCGCGACTTTGAGGCCAAGGAGCGCGTACTCGATCACATCGATGCGTACAACAAACAGGTCAAAGCCGCCGGCCACGATGATCGGGCAATTTCGTATACCGACTACATGGGCATCATCATGGGTTCGGTGACCGACATTGTGAATACCATCAGCTTGGTGCTCATCGCATTCGTGAGTATCAGCCTGGTGGTGAGCTCCATCATGATCGGCATCATCACCTACATCAGCGTGCTGGAGCGCAAAAAGGAGATTGGCATCCTGCGTGCGATCGGCGCGTCGAAGCGTAACGTGGCCAACGTATTCAATGCCGAGACCTTTATCGAGGGCCTCATTGCCGGCGTCTTTGCTGTTGTCGTCGTGGTGGCCGTGAGCTTTCCGGTTAATGCCTGGGCGCTTACTGCCAAACAGGTACCCAATCTGATGAGCCTGCCCGTGCAGGATGCGCTAGTGCTCATTGCAATTTCGGTGCTGCTGACGGTTGTCGCTGGCCTGCTGCCGGCCCGTAGCGCGTCCAGGAAGGATCCCGTGGAGGCCCTGCGCTCCGAATAATGTGACAAAGGGGCAGTCCCTTTGTCACATTGAGACCCTTGCGAAAACGGGGTCTAATTACCGTTCGGCAGGTTAAGAACTCCCTCTCCCCGCTTAATGCTTGACGAAGAGTCCTCTGGTTTATATACCTATCGGTAGGCATATAGGATGTATTGCCGATAGAAATGGAGCAACCATGACTCTCACCACACCAGCCAAAAAAGATTGTCTCCGTGAAAGCGGCGCATTTGCTTGGGTCGTCGTTATTGCGCTCGGCTTAATGTCCGCCGGAACAACTGGCACATATAGCATTATTGCCGGCTCATTCGTTGCTCCAGTATGTGAAGATCTGGGCTTTGACTACACTTCTTTTTCTTTCTATTTCACCGCGATTCTTCTTGGCCTTGCGCTTGGGCTTCCGCTTTTGAGTCGCTTCATTCCAAAAGTAATCGGCAAACCATGGCATATTTGCATTGAACTCGTCCTTATTGCCGCCGGCGCCGCAATGGCGTTCTACACCGAGGTCTGGATGTTCACCGTCTCCGCCGCAGTGATCGGCATCTGCTTTTCGTTTACAACGGGCGTCTGCATGTCCGATGTCATTGACCAATGGTTCAGCAAATCGTCCGGTCTCGCCATCGGCCTCGCTTGGGGCGTTAATTCTCTCTGCACGCTGTTATTGAGTCCTGTCATTGCACTGGTCATCGAGCAGCAAGGCTGGCGTACGGGATACATCGTGCTTGCGGCCGTTTCTGCAGCTATGATTTTGCCTGCAAGCGCATTTATCATTCGCCTTAACCCCTCTGATCGCAATATGCTTCCGTACGGAGAGACCGCCTCCGAAACCCATGAGAGCTGCAGCGCCGATGAGCAGGAAGATGTCCTTTCGGGCATGGCACTCCGCGATGCCGCGAAAACGCCGTCTTTTATTCTCTGTGTCCTCTTGCTTTGCGTGGCGCAGCTCACCTGCTGCATGAACCAGCTGTTTCCAACCTATGCAAGCGAGGTCGGTTTCAATCCTATCGTAGGAAGCTTAATGGTCTCGGCAGCTTCACTCTCCGATATCTTCCTAAATCCCTTCGTGGGCAAAACATGCGACAAGCTTGGCGCTATTAAAGCAACGGTCGCATGGACAGGTGTCAGCATTCTTTCATTCCTGCTTCTTATCATTGGCGGAAGCAATGAGACCGTTTCCATCATTGCAGCTGGTGTAAACGATGTCATGTTCGCCATCGTTGGAACCGCAATGCCGATGCTTCTCCTCTCGCTCTTTGGATCACGCGATTTTGGAAGGATCTATTCGATCGTTTGCTCAGCGGGCTATGTCGTCGGTGCTTTTGGAATGCCGGTCATGATGAAGGTTTACGGCATGGCAGGGTCATTCCAGGGAGTATTTATCTTCTGCATTGCCTGCAACCTTATGATTGCTGCGTTTGCTATCGTTTCCGGCTTTCTCAATAAGGCTGCTGAAAAGTAATAAGCGCCGATTTGCATCGGCATAGATTGCCATGCAACAGGGGTCGACTCCAAGCCAGACTGGAGTCGACCCCTGTTTTCGTTTTAAAGGTTGCCCGCAGGCACCATGGGTGCCAACATGCGCTTCAGCTTGGCTGGTTTATTTGAACATAAGCTCGACTATTCCCGCCCAAACCGCTTTCTCATCAATATCCTCACCTTGAGCGACCGTATTGCTTGCTCCCTCCAGAACGGTATAAAGAATTTGTACGTAGAGCATTACGTCGGCGCTATCGGAAAACGCGCCAATCTCTACACCATGAAGAAGGATGTCTTTAAGCGCATCCATGGTTCGTTTGGTCGCCGTCGCTTGACGTTCCTGAACTGCAGGAATTCGATTTGCTTGAACGCTAACCTCGGCCAGCACGCGCCGGCGCTTTTCATCGCTTCGATAGCCACCTATAACTGAATTGCCGAGCTCGATAAGCGCGGCCTTGAACCCGTCCCTATCGACTATTAGCGAGTAGTCGCGCTGATAGTCAATGGTCGGAAACATGCTGTCCAAGAGCGTAGTGAAAATCTCCTCTTTTGAGGGAAAGTAGTAGTACACCGACGGCTTGGATATACCGACAAAGTCGCAAATCTTTCCGATAGACGCTTTGTCATAACCGACTTCTGCCACAAGATCGTACATTGCGTCCAATATTTTTTTTCTTGTGCTCACGCTGCATTTCTCCATTGCAAATCACTTCCGCACTACCAACATTATTAAGGATGGCAACGGGACATCAATTCGTGTCCAAACATGACCACTATATACGGCGAACGGTATGTATCAGTAGGCGAGCGGCAATTATTCAAAATTATCTACCGAACGGTAGGTATAGTAGTACTATAGCAGGTGAAACCCCGCTATTGTCGCGGCCGGACAGCATTGCGGGAAACCCGACGGAAGGACCAACCATGTACGAGAACTATCGTATGCCGGGCGAGTTCGAGAAGCGCTCCAACGTCTATGTGACATGGCTTCCCGATTACATCCGTGCAGAGGGCTACGATAACCGCCAGCCCTGCGTTGACGTGATCAAGGCTCTGCTCGAGTATGGCGACGTTACGGTCAACCTCAATTGCGGCACCCCCGGCTCCTATGAGGAGGCTTGCTCGCGCCTGAAGGAGGAGGGGGTTGATCTCGATCGCATCGAGATCACGCAGTTCGAAGACTCCAACTTCTATGTCCGCGACAACGGTCCCAGCATCATGGTCGACGACAAGGGCCATTCTTATATGGTCAACCCCGCTTGGACCTATTACGGCGTGTGGGACAAGAACTCCCCGGAGTGCCAGTCCGCACGTAAGGCAGCCGTTCACATGGCGGTTGCGCTCGGTTGCTTCGATATCGTCAATTCCGAAATGGTTTCGGAGGGCGGCGACCGCGAGTTTGACGGTCACGGCACTCTGATCGCCATCGAGGACACGGAATGCCGCAAGCGTAATCCCGAGTTCACGAAAGAGGAAGTAGAGGCCGAGTATAAGCGCATCTACAACCTCAACAAGGTTATCTGGCTTCCGCAGCCTATGCTCGAGGACGACGACTATCGACTGGGCATCCTCGACGAGAAGGAAGACGGAACTCCCGTCTTTGGCATGAGCTTTGCAGCTCACATTGATGAGATGTGTCGCTTTATCACTCCGAACAAGATTCTTCTTGCCGAGGTGTCCGATGAAGAGGCAGCCTCGAGCAAGGCTGGAGCAGAGTCTCGTCGCCGCATTGAGGCAGCCTACGAGATCCTGAGCAACGAAACGGACTGGGAGGGCAAGCCCTTCGAGATCGTTCGTATGCCCACCGCCGAGCCTATTGAAGTCGTTATCGCCCCTGGCGATGAAGATTACGAGCTCTATAAGGGCTTCATCGACGAAATGGGCGGCAAGTTTATGGATGGCACCCCCTGGCCCGAGGGCCCCGTCCACTTCTACGCCGCAGCGAGCTACTGCAACTTCCTGATTTGCAACGGCGTCGTTCTTGGCCAGCGTTATTACCACGAGGGCATGAGCGAGGTCGTGAAAGAGAAGGATGAGCAGGCCAAGGCAGTTCTTGAGAGCTGCTTCCCCGATCGCAAAGTCATCATGATTGATTCCCTCGCGCTTAACCTGTCCGGCGGCGGCGTGCACTGCTGGACTAAGGACGTGGCGGCCAGTCGTTAGTGAGCCTTAGAGCCTGCGCTCTTTGGCTTAGGCGCCACATGTACCGCTCCCCGAGGGATATCCGTGTTTTCCTCGGGGACACATTCAACAATAATTTTGATAATAATTCGAAAGGAAATAGGCATGAACAACAGCCTCCGCGGTCGCGACTACATCAACATCCATGATCTCTCCTCCGAGGATTTCCGCTATCTCATCGATCTTGCCTGGAACCTTAAGGCTCAGAAGAAGTCTGGTGTCGACCAGCGCTACTTCCCCGGCAAAAACGTCCTCGCCAACTTTGAGTGGGGCTCGACCCGTACTCGTTGCGCATTCGAGACCTCCTGCAATGATTTGGGCATGGGCTTCACTTATCTGACCAACTCCCACATGGGTGACTGCGAGACCGTCAAGGATGCCATGCGCGTCTTTAACGGCATGTACGATCTCATCGTCTACCGCGCACAGAAGGACGAGCAGTTCCTCTATGACGTCGCCGACCTGGTTGACATCCCGGTCATCAATGCCCTTACTCTCGGCGATCACCCGACTCAGATGCTCGCTGACGCTCTTACGATGGAAGAGCAATGGGGCGGTCTGCGTACGAGCCGCGGCAAGAAGATGGCTTTCGTTGGCAACTGCGCCGGCGCCCCAGTGTGGTATGGCCGTCTGTGCGCTATGCTCGACATGGACTTCCTCGCCATCGGCCCCGACGACCTCCGTCATCAGATGTGCAAGGAAATGATCGAAGAGGTGGAGGCCTGCTACGCCAAGTACGCTCCCAATAGGACCTTTACCATCACCTCTGACCTCGATGCCCTGGATGGCGTTGACGTTATCGTTACCGAGGAGTGGCGCTACATCAACCCCGAGTGCGGAGAAGAGGTTCTGGATCCCGACGACTACAACTCCTGGTTGGGCGATGCCGAGTCTCTGTACCCCTATCGCGTCACCAGCGAGCTGTGCAAGCGCACCAACAATCCCGACATCTTCTGCATGCATGAGCTTCCCTCTGTCCACAACGCGGATCACCGTGTTGGCAAGATGCTCCTCGACCAGTGCAAGAACGACCTTCATCGCGAGATCATCACAGAGGGTTTCGAGATTGCCGACGAGTGCTTTGAGGCCAACGCTTCGGTCATCTTCCGTGAGGCAGAGAACCGTCAGCACACCATCAAGGCCGTTATGTGTGCCCTTCTGGGTCTCTAGGAGCTGCGTCAATGGAAAATGCAAAGTTAAAGAGCAGCAAGGTTTACGCATGGGTTCTCGTAATCGCGCTCGGCCTTATGTCTGCCGGCACGACCGGATCCTATAGCGTCATCGCGGGCTCCTTCGTCGCGCCCGTGTGCGAGGAGTTCGGGTTTGACTATTCCATCTTCTCGTATTACTTCACCGCAACGCTCATTGGTCTTGCGGCAGCCCTTCCGTTTGTCGGAAAACTCATTCCCAAGGTCGTTGGCAAGGTTTGGCTCCCCGTTGTCGAGCTTATTTTGCTCGCTGCCGGCGCAGGCATGGCCTTCTACACCGAAGTCTGGATGTTCATCGCCGCTGGCGCCCTGATTGGCGTTTGCTTCGCCTTCACCACCGGCGTCGCTATGTCCGACGTTATTGACCAGTGGTTCAAAAAATCTGGTGGCCTGGCAATCGGTCTCGCTTGGGCAGTGAACTCGATTTACATGCTCATCATGAGTCCCGTCATCACCTCTGTCATCGAGGCCGCTGGCTGGAGAACTGGTTATCTGGTGCTCGCCGGTGTTTCCGCAGTGCTCATTCTCCCAGCTTCCATTCTGATCATCCGCTACAAGCCTCAGGACAAGGGCATGCTGCCCTATGGCTACGTCGAGGGCGAGACGGTCACCGAGACCGAGGAGACGACCGAGGATAGCACGCGTGGCGTTAGCTATGCGCGCGCCATTAAGTCGCCTGCCTTCTTCTTCTGCATCGGCTTCCTCTGTCTCGTTCAGCTCACTTGCTGCATGAACCAGCTCTTCCCGACGTATGCTTCCGAGGTTGGTTTTAGCCCCATGGTGGGCGGCTTCATGGTATCCGCTGCATCGCTCTTCGATCTGTTCCTCAATCCGATCGTCGGCACCACTTGCGATAGGTTCGGCAGCACGAAGGCCATTCTGGGCTGGCTCGCTGTCTCCATCCTCTCCTTTGTCATGCTCATGATGAGCAGCGGCAACTCGACGCTCAGCATCCTCGCAGCAGGCGTGAACGACGTAATGTACGTCATCGCTGGCACTGCCCTGACCGTTTTGGTTATGGATGTCTTTGGCTCCCGCGATTTCGGTCGCATCTTCGCGCTGATCTGCTCCGTGGGCTATATCGTCGGCGCCTTTGGCATGCCCGTTATGATGAAGGTCTATGAGCTTGTCGGCTCCTTCCAGGGCGTCTTCATCTTCTGCATCGCATGCAACGTTATTATCGGCCTGTTCTTGCTGCTGGCAAAAAAGACTGGTAAGAACCTCTCCTGGGACGAATAGTTCGATTCGTCTTAGACATACGCTGTAGGGCTTAACCTGCAGCCGCTTTGGGGCATCGACTAACATCGGTGCCCTTTTTCATCGAATGTGACAAAGGAGCAGCCACTTTGTCACATTGAGTGGCATGTAAATCGAGGTCTAATACTTTTCCGAGAAGTGAACGGCCATACTTGGGCCTCCGAAGCATCGACATTTTTAGACGTCAAACCCGCAGGATTTGGCTGGCAAAACCGCAGGAAATTGCATCTCGAAAGTGCAGATGCTTCGGGGCCCGTTTTCACTCGTTCACTTCTCGGGAAAAGTATTAGAGCTCAGCTCGCGGGGGTACCGCCCCGGCGTCGAAGCCCCGCGTCTTCTTCGCTTGATTGGGAAAAACAGCCTCGCTGAAGTAATTGCGAGCCCGCCCGGACGTATCTGCGGGGGTTGCCTGCACAGTTCGCGGTATTATGTTACGGAGTTTTGAAAGGAGCCGCTGGTGGTCACGACGACATTTGCCTCGCCTTTGGGCGAAATCTTGCTTGCCGCTGATGGCCGCGGTCTGACGGGGCTTTGGTTTGAGGGACAGGAGCACTTTGGCTCCACGCTTCTCAAAGAAGATCCCGAACATGTTGAAGGCGCCGATGCAGTTTCTGGTGCTGGTGGCATGTCGTCGGTGAGTCCGGCAAATGGTGCGGCGTCTTCGGTGCTTGAGCGTTCCTGGGCTTGGCTGAATGCTTATTTTGCGGGGCAGGAGCCTCGGTTTACGCCGCCGTTGCATATGATTGGCACGGCATTTCAGCGTGAGGTTTGGTTTGAGCTGCTCTCTATCCCGCGTGGCGAGGTCGCTACGTATGGCGAGATCGCTCAGCGCGTTGCGGCTCGACATCGTGTGCCGGGAAATGAGGCACCCGTTGTGTCTCCCCGTGCCGTGGGGGCCGCGGTCGCGCGTAATCCCATTTCGATTATTGTGCCGTGCCATCGCGTGGTTGCCGCCGATGGTTCGCTCAACGGATATGCTGGCGGCCTCGACCGCAAGGAGTGGCTGCTGCGGCTTGAGGGCGCGTACGAGGAGTAACGCTCGAGCACTTTGCATAGCCAAGATGCCGTGAAAGAACGGGACACGCTTTCCGAATGGAGGCTCAGACGGAAACCACGTCCCGGAATTCTGTTTTAAAGCGGGATGCGCTTTCCGAATGGCGTCCCGAGCGGAAACCGTGCCCCGGAATACAGCCTCAGAGTGGGACGCCGTTTCCGGTTGAGACCACCTGCTTGGACATCTTTCTACGCCCGCTTCTGCAGGGCGTAGATGGACTTATCCATGTTGAACAGGTAAGCCACGACGCAGACAATAAAGAACATCGGCAAGTTGCCAAAGCCGAAGACTTCGCAGCCAATAAGGATGGGTGCGAGCAGCGTATTGGTGGCGCTGCCAAAGACAGCTGCGTAGCCCAGTGCGGCGCAGAGCTCGACGGGCATGCCGAGTTGAGCCTCGTTATGGCGACATCTGGGTAACAGAAAGGCCCGCGTTCCTCAGAGGCAAGATAGGCAATTCTGCTTCTGAGGTAGATCTCAATTCTGCCGACCGCACTGCCGACCGCATCAAACATTAACTGCCGGAGGGCTCGGTCAAATTCATACGTGTAGATGATGGTTTCGAATGTTGTGCCTTCGCGAAAGATGGTAATCCCGGACTTGCATTTGGTTTTGTAGGGAAATCAGTAGGCCGACAGTCTGTAGTGGTTGGCTTCGACCAAAGCTCGCTCGAGTTCGCTTTGATCAGAGCACTTAAGACCCTTGTTTTCTGTCAATAGTGCTATTTGTTCGTTGATGGATATCCGCGACTTCTGGTATTTCATTAAGCCTCTTGATAGAAAAAGAGCTGGAGTTGCGCATCGTTGAGAGGCTTTCCAGCTTTAGCAAAACAAACTTATAAGATGCGACGGGCCGCGTCAAGATAATTACCGGACGGCCCAGGAGGCGGCTGGTTGGCTGGCTTAAAACCTAGCGCGTGAAATGACGCTCCACGCTATTCAGCGCGCTTGATAGGATGACGAACCACAGTCTTAAGTTTCTCCGGCGCACATTTGCGTGGATCGGAGAGATAGATTTCGTGATGTAAACGGTTGTCTGAGAAGTCGGGGACATAGCCCTGCTCGGTCGCGTATTCATGCATGGCGTCTACGGTTGTCGGCTCGCTGTCATAGGGTCCGGTATGCATGCATTGAACGCAGAGACCCTCATCAACTCTAAGCAACTCGACGGCAGAAAAGTCCAGTTTCTTTTTGGCCGTGGCTTCCGCGACTGCCCAGTCAAAGTCATCTCGGGTGACGAAATCGGGCAGGCGGATGCACGAGATAAAGTTGAAATCGTCCTTGCGTACATAATCGATGTCGCCGCTCGGGGAGTCTTGCCACCAGAAACCCTCGAGCGGCGGTACCACAAAGTCGAAATAGCCCTCGATATTCCTTGAGCCTTTTTTCGACATCTTGACGGTATAGGCGATGCCGTAAAGTAGCGGCAGGGCGTTTTGATACTCGCCACCTTCGGTATTTGGGTCGCCCTTTCCGCGAACGGCAACGTAGCTCATAGGCGGTACAGTTACGATACTCGGCTTGCTCGCAGGTCTGTAGAGCTCCTTGCATTCCTTCTTAAAGTCGAACGCCATGTTGGCCGCCTTTCTGCGTATTGGCCTGCTTAAATAGCTGAATCATATCATAGAAACGAACAGCTGTTCGAATGATTTGGCTGACAGATTGAGATGCGTGCGTTGTGTTTGGCGGTCGGCCTGACCCAATCGATGATTTCTCTGCCTCCCCGGCGCCTCATCTATAGCTGCCGTTTCCCCATATAAAACCCGCCAAAATAAACCTGTCCCTTTTTGGTCGGTGCGAAATGGGTAATACTAAAGAGTTATCCGACCAGATGGGAATTAATCGATGGCTTATATCGAATTCAAAGACGTCATCAAGGCATACGGCGAGGGCGACGCCCGTATCCATGCGCTCGACGGCGCGAGCTTTACCGTTGAGCGCGGTGAGCTCGCCATTATCCTGGGCGCCTCGGGTGCCGGCAAGACCACGGCGCTCAACATCCTGGGCGGTATGGACACGGTAACATCCGGCACCGTAACGGTGGACGGGCGCGACGTGAGCGCTGCTAACGAGGCGCAGCTCGTGGAATACCGCCGCGCCGACGTCGGCTTTGTCTTCCAGTTCTACAATCTGGTCCCCAACCTGACGGCGCTCGAAAACGTCGAGCTTGCGGCGCAAATCTGCCCCGATTCGCTCGATGCCGAGCAAACGCTTCGTCAGGTTGGTCTGGGCGACCGACTCGCTAACTTTCCGGCGCAGCTTTCGGGCGGCGAGCAACAGCGCGTGTCCATCGCCCGCGCGCTGGCCAAGAACCCCAAGCTACTTTTGTGCGACGAGCCCACGGGTGCACTCGACTACAAAACCGGCAAGCAGATCTTGCAACTGCTGCAGGACACCTGCCGCAAACAGGGCATTACGGTCATTATCATCACCCACAACTCCGCGCTCGCGCCCATGGCCGATCGCCTGATTCGCTTTAAGAGCGGGCGCGTGGAGAGTGAAACGGTCCAGCAAAATCCCGTGCCTATCGAGACGATCGAGTGGTAGCGCCCATGGACCAAGACCGCCAAAACAGCCAAACCGGCGATGCTAAGCACGCGGAGCGCGACTGGGAGTTTACGACCTACCGTACCGCTCAAAGCTCAAATGATATGGTGCCGACGGTTTTTCGCCGTGGCATCTACCGCACAATCCGAGGCAGCCTTAAGCGCTTCCTGTCCATTGTGGTCATCACCGCGCTCGGCGTGAGTGTGATGTGCGGCCTTAAGGCGGGCTGCGAGGATCTGTGCGATTCGGTCGACGCCTACTTTGACCAGCAGAATGTCTACGATATCAACGTCCAGTCGACCTATGGCCTGACCGACGATGATCTCGCCGCCATCCAAGAGGTCGATGGTGTCGAGACGGCCGAGGGCATCTACACCGAGACCGCCTACACCGCCGTGGGCACAACGCGCGAGCGCGTGGTCGTGCAAAGTCTCTCCAAGGAGAACATCGATCAGCCGGTGCTCGTGAACGGCGATTTGCCCGAGAGCGCCGATGAAGTCGCGGTGACTTCGAAGTTCCTGAAGGCATCGGGCAAGAAAATCGGCGATACGGTGAGTTTTGCCGCCAATGACGCGAGCTCGTCCAATCAAAGCGCCAAGGACCAGTTTGCCGCGGGCGATTACACCATTACGGCCGAGGTCCTCGACCCCACTGATGTAAGTTCTGACTCGACAGTCAACGCCTTTCGCGCTGCTTCGGCGGCGGACTATAAGTTCTATGTGAGCGAGGACGCCGCGACATCTTCTTCCTACTCCGCGGTCCACGTGATCGTCGAGGGAGCCAAGAGCCTCAACTCCTATTCGGATTCCTACGCGGCAAAGATCAATGAGGTCAAGAGCAATATCGAGAAGATCCGCGAGGAGCGTGAGAAAGCGCGCGCTCAGGAACTGACGGTCGACACGCCGGCAAGCTTGGATGCGGCCGAGCGCCAGGCGAATATGCTCTTTGGGATTGAGCAGGACAACATCAATCGCATGGCCGAGGGCAGCGACGAGCGTGCGCAGGCGCAAGCCGACCTGGACCAGCGCCGTGCCGCCGCCGACCAGCAGTTTGCCGATGCCCGCGCCGAGCTCTCTGACCTTGGTGAATGCACCTGGTACATCCAGGACCGCGGCAATATCGCAAGCTACTCGAGCGTGGAGAGCGATAGCTCTTCGATCGAGGCCATCGCCACGGTGTTCCCGTTCATCTTCTTTATCGTCGCCGTGCTCATTAGCCTTACCACCGCTACGCGTATGGTCGAGGAGGAGCGCACGCTCATCGGCCTGTATAAGGCGCTCGGTTATTCGCGCGGGCGCATCCTGTCCAAATACGTGGACTACGCGCTGTGGGCGTGTCTGATCGGTGGCGTGCTCGGCAATATCATCGGCTTTGTGGGCCTGCCGCTGTTCTTGTTTACGGTGTTCGACGACATGTATTCGCTGCCCCAGATGCTGCTTTCGTACGACATCGTGTCGTCGATTGTGTCGGTGGCGCTGTTTGCCGTGGGCGTGGTGGGCGCCACGATTGTCGCCTGCCGCCACGAGATGGACGAGACCCCTGCCTCGCTCATGCGCCCCAAGGCTCCGCGCGCCGGCTCGCGCATTCTGCTCGAGCGCATCGGCTTTATCTGGTGCCGCATGGGCTTTTTGAACAAGGTGGCGGCGCGTAACCTGTTCCGCTACAAAAAGCGCGCCTTTATGACCATCTTCGGTATTGCCGGCTGCACGGCGCTCGTGATCTGCGGTATGGGTATCCGTGACACGTCGGTGGCGCTTTCGCCCAAACAGTACGGGCATATCACGCGCTACGACCTGTTGGCGGTCGCCAATCCCGACGATTTTTCGCAGACGTGCGCGGCATTGGATGAGCGCAGCGCGGCCAATGATTCCAACGTGACCGTAACCTCGACCCTGCCGATTATGACCGACAACGTTACCTTTACGTTTGGCGGCAAGAGCGAGACCGTGCAGCTCATCGTGATTCCCGACGACCGCACGGGTGACTTGGGCGATTACGTGCGCCTGGAGGATGAGTCCAAAGAACCGCTCGCCCTGCGTGACGGGGACGTGTATTTAAGCAAGAGTTCGCAGCTGGTGCTGGGAATCAAGCCGGGCGACACGGCGCACGTCCAGGATTCGTCACTCAACGTCGCTAAGGTCAAGGTTAGCGACATCTCGCTCAACTATCTGGGCAATACGCTTTATATGACGCAGGGCACCTATGAGCGCGCGTTCGGTCGAAGCGTGCGCCTTAACGGCGTCTTTGTGCTGCTTAAGGGCTCATCTTCTGACCAGATTGCGTTTAGCAAGAAGATTAAGAGCGACGGTTGGCTCACCATCTCGAGCACGGCCGAACATTGGCAGAACTACGAGGCGAACTTTACGATTATCAATTCTGTCGTGGTGCTCGTGACCTTTATGGCGGCGTGCCTGTCGTTTGTGGTGGTGTTTACGCTGTCTAATACGAATATTTCGGAGCGCGAGCGCGAGCTGGCGACCATCAAGGTGCTGGGCTTCCGCCGTGGCGAGGTGCACCACTACGTCAACAAAGAGACGTTGATCCTCACGGCGATTGGCGCCGCGTTGGGCGTGCCGCTGGGCGGCTTGCTGGCCGAGAGCTTTACCTACATTTTGCAGATGCCGTCGCTGTACTTTGACGTCGAGGTCGAGCCGCTAAGCTACGTGCTTGCTGTGGTGCTTTCCTTTGGCTTTACGTTTATCGTCAACCTCGCCACCAATCGTACCCTCAACAAGATCGACATGGTCGGCGCCCTCAAAAGCGCCGAGTAACCTGCCTGGGATTCAAGCCG
>URNJ01000008.1 GCA_900549215.1 uncultured Collinsella sp. | reverse complement strand
CGACGGCTTCCGCACCAGCCACGAGATCCAGAAGGTCGCCATGTGGGACTACAAGGATCTGGCCGAGATGTGCGACATGGACGCCGTCCAGGCTTTCCGCGATCACGCGCTCAACCCTGAGCACCCGCACACCCGCGGCAGCCACGAGAACGGCGACATCTTCTTCCAGCACCGCGAGGCCTGCAACAAGGTCTACGACGAGCTTCCCGCCGTCGTCGAGGGCTACATGAAGAAGATCAACGAGAAGCTCGGCACCGATTACGGCCTGTTCAACTACTACGGCGCCCCCGATGCCGATCGCGTCGTCGTGTGCATGGGCTCCTTCTGCGACGTGCTCGAGGAAGTCATCGACTACCTCAACGCTCACGGCGAGAAGGTCGGCCTGGTCAAGGTTCGTCTGTTCCGTCCGTTCTCCATCAAGCACTTCGTCGACGTTCTCCCCGAGACCGTCCAGAAGATCGCCGTCATGGACCGCACCAAGGAGCCGGGTTCCATCGGCGAGCCGCTCTACCAGGACGTCGTCTCCGCTCTCTACGAGGCCGGCAAGACGGGCATCAAGGTCGTCGGCGGCCGTTATGGCCTGGGCAGCAAGGACACGCCTCCCGCGTCCGCGTTCGCTGTCTTCGAGGAGCTCAAGAAGGACGAGCCCAAGCGCGAGTTCACCATCGGCATTGTCGATGACGTGACCAACCTGAGCCTGCCCGAGGCCGAGGATGCGCCCAACACCGCAGCCCCCGGCACCATCGAGTGCAAGTTCTGGGGTCTGGGTGGCGACGGTACCGTCGGCGCCAACAAGAACTCGATCAAGATCATCGGCGACCACACCGACAAGTACGTTCAGGCCTACTTCCAGTACGACTCCAAGAAGACCGGCGGCGTCACCGTTTCGCACCTGCGCTTTGGTGATTCCCCGATCCGTTCGCCGTACTACGTGACCAAGGCCGACTTTGTCGCCTGCCACAACCCCAGCTACATCGTCAAGGGCTTCAAGATGGTCCGCGACGTCAAGCCGGGCGGCACCTTCCTGGTCAACTGCCAGTGGAGCGACGAGGAGTTCGCTGAGCACATGCCCGCCGTGGCCAAGCGCTACATCGCGAACAACAACGTCAACGTCTACCTGATCGACGCTATCGATCTGGCCGCCAAGGTCGGCATGGGCAAGCGCACCAACACGGTGCTCCAGTCCGCCTTCTTCGCGCTGGCCAAGGTCCTGCCCGCCGAGGACGCTCTGCAGTACATGAAGGACGCGGCCACCAAGTCCTACATGAAGAAGGGCCAGGCCATCGTCGACGCCAACCACAAGGCCATCGATGCCGGCGCTACCGCCTTCCGTAAGTTCGAGGTTCCGGCCGACTGGGCTACCGCCGAGGATGCCGCTCCCGTCGAGCTCTCCGAGGAGACCAAGTCTGCCATCGCCCAGCAGGTCAAGAACCTGCTTGAGCCCATCGATCGCATGGATGGCGACAGCCTGCCTGTTTCCGCTTTCGTCGATTGCGCCGACGGCCAGTTTGAGCTGGGCGCCTCCGCATACGAGAAGCGCGGCGTCGCCGTGGTCGTTCCCCACTGGGACGAGACCAAGTGCATCCAGTGCAACCAGTGCGCCTATGTGTGCCCGCATGCCACCATCCGTCCGTTCGCGATGACCGAGGACGAGGCTGCCGCCGCGCCCGAGGCTACTCGCACGCTCGACGCCATGGGCCCCAAGGCCAAGGGCATGAAGTTCACCATGGCCGTGTCTCCGCTCGACTGCATGGGCTGCACCAACTGCGTCAAGGTCTGCCCCAAGGGCGCCCTCGAGATGGTTCCCACCGAGCAGGAGATGGACCAGCAGCCCGTTTGGGACTACATGGTCGAGAACGTCTCCGAGAAGAAGGAGCTCATCGCGGCCAACGTCAAGGGCAGCCAGTTTAAGCAGCCCTACCTGGAGTTCTCCGGCTCCTGCGCCGGCTGCGCCGAGACCGCCTATGCACGTCTGGTGACCCAGGTCGCCGGCGACCGCATGTTCATCTCCAACGCCACCGGCTGCTCCTCCATTTGGGGCAACCCCGCTGCCACCGCTCCTTACTGCAAGGACAAGGACGGTCACGGCCCGGCGTGGAACAACTCCCTGTTCGAGGATAACGCCGAGCACGGTCTGGGCATGGCCGTTGGCTACGAGGCCGTTCAGAAGAAGCTGATCGCTGCTACCCAGGACATCATCGCTGCCGATGGTCCGTCCGACGAGCTCAAGGCCGCCGGTCAGGCTTGGATTGACTCTGTCAACGACGCCGAGGCCTCTAAGACCGCTGCCGCCGCTTACGTTGCCGAGCTCGAGAAGTGCGGCTGCGACGCTTCCAAGGCGATCCTCGCCGACAAGGCTTACCTCACCAAGAAGTCCTTCTGGGTCTTCGGTGGCGACGGTTGGGCCTACGACATCGGCTTCGGTGGCCTGGACCACGTCCTGGCTTCCGGCCACAATATCAACGTCTTCGTCTTCGACACCGAGGTCTACTCCAACACCGGCGGTCAGGCCTCCAAGGCCTCGAACCTGGGCCAGGTCGCTCAGTTCGCCGCTGCCGGTAAGGTGACCAAGAAGAAGTCTCTGGCCGAGATCGCTATGAGCTATGGCTACGTCTACGTGGCACAGGTCGCCATGGGCGCCAACCCGGCTCAGACCCTCAAGGCCATCCACGAGGCCGAGGCCTACGACGGCCCGTCCCTCATCATCGGCTACAGCCCCTGCGAGATGCACTCCATCAAGAAGGGCGGCATGCAGAACTGCCAGGCCGAGATGAAGAAGGCTGTCGAGTGCGGTTACTGGAACCTCTTCCGCTTCAACCCCGAGGCTGCTGCCGGCAAGAAGTTCTCGCTCGATTCCAAGGAGCCCGCGGGCGGTTATCAGGAGTTCCTGATGAACGAGGCCCGTTACGCTTCGCTGACGCGTTCCTTCCCCGAGCGCGCCGAGGAGCTCTTCAAGGAGAACGAGCAGGCCGCTATGGACCGCTACGCTCACCTGCTGAAGCTCAAGACGGTGTACAACGAGGCCTAGGTCTCTCACCGCAGGATCTGAGGGCTGACCTTCGCGGACGTCCTCGGACATGAAAGAACCCCCGCTGCGCACTACGTGCGGCGGGGGTTCTTTCGTCCTGCGGAGTGTCCGCGAAGGTCAGCCCTCAGATCCTGCTACGACTACGTCCTCGGATTGTGGGGCTGAATGAAGGACGTGGTTGAGGGGGCCTTTTGTCCCCTTCGCTGTTTCGCGGCTTTGCCGCGAAACCTCGCGCCACTTTGGGACGCGGGGGAGGACAGGGTTGCTGCCGTCTTTTCGGAGCCCTTCTTTATTCCTTTTGCTGGATGAAAAGCCCCTTGTTTTTGCAGGGGTGCATACTCGACTTATAAGTGCATAGAATCTCGTATAGTGCGAGTAAGATATTGCGCTGTCCGTTTTGTGTTTAGCAGAGATGTAGTTTGCATAATCCGACATAATCCTCGCTTCATTTAAATAAAGTCGCACGTAAATTACGTAGATATGTCTGAGCTGGTGTTCTGTACGCTGAGCGGACAAAAACGACCGTTCACCGTTCCGCTATTTTCAAAATGAATAAAATGAGCGATAAAGAGAATATAAACCTTAATAAACTCGCGTATCGCACGGACGCGGGTTATTAATGGGTTGTAGGCCTTTTACAGAAAGGATTCCAGCAATGTCTAAGCCTCTTGGTAAGCCCGATCGTATTGTCGTCGCCCTTGGCGGCAACGCCCTCGGCAACAACCCCGTCGAGCAGATCGAGGCCGTGAGCAACACCGCCCACGCTCTCCTCGGTCTTATCGAGCAGGGCAACGAGATCATCATCACCCACGGCAACGGCCCGCAGGTCGGCATGATCCAGAACGCCTTCGCCGCTGCCCACGATGCCATCGGTACCCCCGAGATGCCGCTGCCCGAGTGCGGCGCCATGTCCCAGGGCTACATTGGTTATCACCTGCAGCAGGGCATCGGCCGCGAGATGCACAAGCGCTATAAGCGTTGGCACGCCGCCACCGTTGTCACCCAGATCGAGTGCGACCCCGACGATCCCGCGTTCAAGAACCCGACCAAGCCGATCGGCCCCTTCTACACCGAGGAGCAGGCCAAGGAGTTCATGGCCGAGGATCCCTCCAAGGTCTTCGTCGAGGATTCCGGCCGCGGCTGGCGTCGCGTCGTCGCTTCCCCCGATCCCAAGAAGATCGTCGAGGCCGACTCCATCCTCAACCTGCTCGACAACGAGTTCATCGTCATCGCCTGCGGTGGCGGCGGCATCCCCGTCGTCCGCGACTACGAGAACAAGGGCTGCTACAAGGGCGTTCCCGCCGTCATCGACAAGGACCTGGGCGGCGAGCTGCTGGCCGAGGACTGCGATGCCGACGTTCTGTTCCTGCTGACCGCCGTTGAGCATGTCGCCATCAACTTTGGCAAGCCCAACCAGGAGGAGCTCGAGGACCTCACCGCCGACGAGGCCGAGCGCCTGGCCGACGAGGGCCAGTTCGGCAAGGGTTCCATGGAGCCCAAGGTCCGCGCTGCCATCAAGTTCGCCCGTTCCCGCAAGGGCCGCACCTGCATCATCGGCGCTCTGGACAAGGCCGCCGAGACCATGGCTGGCCTCTCCGGTACCCGCATTCACGAGTAGTCTCTACTCTGTTGCCTCTCTCGTGGGCGCCAGGCAAAGCGCCCACAAACTAGCCTCTCTTCATGAGCCCCGCAGTCCGCTCCGACTGCGGGGCTTTTGCTATTCACCTAGTCATTGGGGACGTTCTTAAATGACTAGTCAAACATGAGCGTCCCCAATGACCACTCATTTAAGTCTGTCCCCAATGACTAGTAGTAGGCCCACATGGCTTCGACTTCGTTGAGGACCTCTACGACGCCCCAGCGGCGGGCGCTGCGGCTGGCCGAGTTGGGGTCGTAGACGCCAATCTGGTTGGCGTCGTCGATGCCGTAGAGCACGATGTAGTGGCCTACGTTGGTAAACGTACCGGGGCGCACTGCGGCGATGACGGGCGCACCCGAGCGAAGTGCTTGGGTAATCGATTCGCGATCGTTATAGAGCTGTGTTCCGTTGAGCCCTAGCTGCCACGCACCGCCTGTCATAAACGACCACTCGGTGGCACCAGTGGGGGCGTAGTTGCCAGCTTCGGCCAGTGCGCATATATCGACCGGCGTCTTATCGGTGTGGCCGGTCTTAAAGATATAGACCATGGTGAGGCAAGTGGGACCGCAAGCGTTTTCGCGAATAGTGCCGCCGGCATAGGGCAGCTCCGACCATGCGGGGTCAATTTGGTAGATGTGGGGCATGGCGCCGGCCTGCCATTGCGAGCGTGGGGTCGAGAACGCAAAGGAGTAACCGGGCGCGACGGGAGCTTTAAGCAGCTTGTCCTCGGCAGTGGGCTCAAGACCGGCTGATCCGTGGGAGATGCAGGATCCCAAAAACACAAAGACGAGGCAGGCGGCGATGGAGCAAAGCGCAAGGCGCAGGCGGCGGGCCGGAAGCGCGTGGCTTGTGGTGTGCGACGCGGGGTGAGGGGCGGAATTGCCGCGATCGCGTTGAGGTCGCGAAAAGGAGCGCTTGACGTAGTAGTCGGTCTTACGGCGATCGTAGCGGCGTGGCTGCAATGTGTCGGTCTGACGTTGGCGTGTGCTCGTACTCACGCGGTCTGACTGCTGCACGGTACGGCTTTGCTGCCGCGAAGAAGCCCCGGGCTGCTCTTGGGGGCGCTGCGGGTTGTCGTTGTCGGAGTTGCTTCTGGGCGTTGGCGTGGTGCGGCCGGCAAGGCGCACGCTTTGTGGCCGTTGGTCGCCGTCATTGTATCCGTATGCCATTCGAATCACCTTGCCTCATGTGTAACTTGTCTATCCTACATAAAAAGATGCACGACACATGGGTATGTGCGCCAAAAGCCTGACAAATGGTATGAACGTTGCCGCGCCGCGCGCCAAGCGTCACGGCAACAGGTATTCAAAAGCAGACAAGATGAAAGCGTCCAAGACGAATGACGTCTCCCGCCGTTCGTCCCAAAAACGGCGCCGCTCGTTTTGCAGTTCTGCCTTCGGTCGAGCTACAAGCGGCGCTGCTGTGCCAAGGCCGTATCTTAAAGCCACGAAATAAAAGCGCGCGGCAAAACAGACCGCGCAAGGGGTGACGTCAAGGGGCGTCAAAAAGGAAAGGAGGGGAACAATGGCGGACAAGAACGCAGAAGTTGCAGTCGAGGATAACGGCGGCATGAAGAAAACGCTTTCGCTCTGGAACTTCTTCACCATCGGTTTCGGTGCCATCATCGGTACCGGTTGGGTTCTGCAGGTCGGCGACTGGATGGTCGTGGGCGGCGGTCCCGTTCCCGCTATGATCGCATTCCTCTTGGGTGCAATCTTCCTCGTGCCCGTCGGAGCTGTTTTCGGTGAGCTCACGGCTGCTATCCCCATCTCAGGCGGCATCGTCGAGTATGTCGATCGTAGCTTTGGCCGTACGCTGAGCTACATCACCGGATGGCTTTTGGCCCTGGGCAACGGCATCCTGTGCCCGTGGGAGGCCATCGCTATTTCGACCCTCGTGTCCGAGATGTTCGGCAGCCTGCCAGGCCTTGAGTGGCTGCGCGCCGTCAAGCTCTACACCATCCTGGGGGCCGACGTTTACCTGTTCCCGACGCTGATCGCGCTCGGCTTTGCAGTCTACGTCATCTTCCTCAACTTCCGCGGTGCCAGCTCGGCCGCCAAACTCCAGGCCTTCCTGACCAAGGCTCTGCTCTGCGGCATGCTGCTCGCCATGGGCGTCTCGCTGTTCACCGGCTCGCCGGACAACGCCATGCCCGTGTTCTCCCAGGTCACCGGCGCTGGCGGCGGCAAGGCCGCTACCGAGAGCACCAGCCTGTTTGCCGGCATCGTGTCGGTCTTGGTTCTGACCCCGTTCTTCTACGCCGGCTTCGACACCATTCCTCAGCAGGCTGAGGAAGCAGCCGAGGGCCTCAACTGGAACAAGTTCGGCAAGATCATCTCCCTGGCCCTGCTGGCCGCTGGCGGCTTCTACATGGTCTGCATCTACTCGTTCGGCACCATCCTCGACTGGCATGAGTTTGTTAAGAGCCCGGTTCCCGCGCTTGCCTGCCTCAAGGGCATCAACATGCTTCTGTACCTGGCCATGCTCGTCATCGCCACGCTTGGACCCATGGGTCCGATGAACTCCTTCTACGGCGCCACGAGCCGCATCATGCTTGCCATGGGCCGCAAGGGCCAGCTGCCCGAGCAGTTCGCCGAGGTCGACCCCAAGTCCGGCGCTCCCAAGCTCGCCTGCGTCGTTCTGGGCGTCATCACCGTCGTCGGTCCGTTCCTGGGCAAGAACATGCTCATCCCTCTGACCAACGTGTCGGCTCTCGCCTTCATCTTCTCCTGCGGCATGGTCGCCCTCGCTTGCCTGCGTATGCGCTTCACCGAGCCCGACCTGCCTCGTCCCTACGAGGTGCCCGGCGGCAAGTTTGGCATCTGCCTCGCCATCGCTGCCTGCGCCATCATCATCGGCCTGCTCGTGATTCCGTTCTCTCCCGCCTCCCTCAACATGGTGGAGTGGAGCATCGTGATCGGCTGGTTGGCTATTGGCCTGGCCCTCATGGCTTTCACCAATTCCCGCAAAAAGTAACGCCTAGCCGGGGCGGATTGGGTGCGCGGTGCCCTCTCTCCCGCGCACCGAGCCCGGCGCCACTTGGGTAGCTTTGTGAGGCCTTAACCCAACACGGCCTCGCCCACTATATGGATCCATAAGGAGGAACCATGTCCACTAAGTATGCAATCGTTGGCGGTAAGCTCATCGACGGTACCGGTGCCGAGCCGGTCGAGAACTCCCTCGTTCTCGTCGACGACAACGGCAAGATCGAGTACGCCGGTGTTATGCAGGACCTTCCTGAGGGCGTTGAGGTCATCGACGCCGCCGGCAAGACCGTCCTTCCCGGCCTGATCGACACCCACCTGCACTTCTCGGGCAACTTGACCGACGATGACACCGACTGGGTCATGCAGCCGCTCCTCGAGAAGCAGGCCGTCGCCGTCAAGCAGGCCTATGACTGCCTCACCCACGGCCTCACCACCGTCTGCGAGATCGGCCGCTTTGGTATCCAGATCCGTGACTGCATCGACAAGGGCGTCTTCAAGGGCCCGCGCGTTCTGGCCACCGGCCTTGGCTTCTGCCGCGTTGCCGGCCACGGCGACTCCCACCACTGCAGCCAGGAGCTCAACAAGGAATCGCACCCCTGGGGCGATCAGGTCGACGGTCCTTGGGATCTGCGCAAGGCCGTCCGTCGTCGCCTGCGCGAGAACCCCGATGCCATCAAGATCTGGGCTACCGGTGGCGGCATCTGGCGCTGGGACTCCGGCCGCGACCAGCACTACTGCTCCGAGGAGATTCAGGCCGTGGTCGAAGAGGCCAAGATGGTCGGCATCCCCGTGTGGAGCCACTGCTACAACAACCACGCCGCTGCCTACGATTCCGTTCGCTTTGGCTGCGAGCAGCTGATTCACGGCTTCGATATCGATGAGCGCACCATGGACCTCATGGCCGAGCAGGGCACCTTCTTCACCCCGACGATCGCCTTCCTGCCCACCTGGTACGCCACCTATCCGCCCGTCTACGTCCCCGAGCTGCACGACAAGTACGAGGGCACCTTGGTCGAGAAGGAGCTGCAGCGCAACTACGACTGCCTGCGCGAGGCCAAGAAGCGCGGCGTCGTCATGACGATCGGCTCCGACTCCTTCTCCTTCGTCACCCCGTACGGCACCTGCTCCATCGAGGAGATGTACGAGTTCGTCGACAAGATCGGCTTCACCCCGGTCGAGACCATCACCTGTGCCACCCTCAACGGTGCCAAGATGTGCCACATCGAGGACGAGACCGGTTCCATCGAGGCCGGCAAGTGCGCCGACCTGCTGGTCGTCAACGGTGACGTCGCCGCCGACATCCACGTGCTCAACACCGACAACATGGACGTCATCATGAAGGACGGCTGGATTGTCGAGGGCGGCACCTTCGGCGAGGCAAACAAGTACAGCGCCTAAGCTACCGTTCATCGATGGCTTGATGTAAAACACAGTATTTGATTGCATAATGCAATGGAGAGGGTCGCTTGCGGCCCTCTTTATTGCTATGGGGTGCGTCAGTAAGAAGGAGATGACGGTGGATCTCAATAGGCTGATTCTGGGCAAGAGCTACAACTCTACCAAGGTCTTTCGTACCGCTCAGCATGTGGTTCAAGCCATCTTGCTCGGTATCGTCGTTCCGCTGCTTATCCTGCTGCTCATCTGGGATCTAACCGATAATCCCAATCCCGTTCCGGCCGTTGTCGTCATTGCCGGCTTGGTCATGCTGTGCTTCTTCTTCTCGTACGTCTTTGTCGTTCCCGACGACCTCACATCGAGCGCTACCGACCGCACGCTCGCCATCGCGTCGAAAATATTCGCCTACACGTCGCGCGGCCTTACGCCCGAAGCTGCCCTGGGCGCCTCTAAGATCATCCTGTCCGAAACTATCGCCTCTGCCATCTGCTTTACCGACGGCAAGCAGGTGTTGGCAAGCTGGGGCGAGGACTCGGCAAAATGCCCCGCGGGCACCCCGGTGGTGCTGCGGACTACGCTCAACGTGATCAACAGCGGTGAGCAAAGCGTGTTCTCGCGCGATGCCTCGACCGAGACGGGTGGCTACTTTCCGCGCCTGCGCGCCGGTATTGTCGCACCGCTTACCGTGCGCGGGCATTGCGTGGGCACGCTCGAGCTGTATTATCCCCGTCTGAGCAGCATCGATATGCGCCAGACGGCGCTTGCCTCGGGCTTTGCCGACCTCATTTCCACGCAGCTTGCGAGCTTTGAGCTCGAGCGCCAGGACGAGCTTACGGCCCGTGTGGAGCTGCGCGCCTTGCAATCGCAGGTCGATCCTCATTTTCTATTCAATACCATTAGCACGATCGTGTCGCTCGTGCGAACCGAGCCCGACAAGGCGCGATCGCTGCTGATCGACTTCTCCAACTACTATCGTCAGACGCTTTCTGATTCCGATACGCTCACCACGCTTGAGCACGAGGTGGAACAGGGTACTCGCTATATCAATCTTATGCAGGCTCGTTATGGTGACGGCCGTCTGCGCGTCTCGGTCGATATCGACTTTGAGGTGCGCGATTGCATGGTGCCGCCGTTTATCTTGCAGCCGTTGCTCGAAAACTGCATCAAGCACGCGCAGCGCGAGACCGAGCCGCTTTCTATTCATGTTAGGGCTTTCGAGACCGATGACGGTTTGGAGATCATCGTCGAGGACGATGGCATCGGTATGAGCGAAGAGGTCTGCGCGCATCTGTTTGAGCAACATCGCCGAGAGGAGCCCGAGAGCATTACCGCTGACGGCTCCGTCAAGCGAGGTTGCGGCCTGGCGCTCTTCAACGTGCTTCAGCGCATCCATTTCTTTTACGGAGAAGATTCCGGCATGCGCGTGAAGTCCCAGGAGGGCGTGGGAACGCAGGTCATCGTCGAGCTGAACGGCGAGCCGCATGAGCCCGCGCCGTTGACGGCGTAGCACGCGGTTGGATTGAGAGAAAAAGAGGGGAAGCACATATGTCCGAAGGCTGGAACATCTTGGTGGTTGATGACGAGCCTCCCATTAGGGCTGAGCTACGCTATCTGTTGGAAAAGGATGCGCGTGTGGGCCAGATTGCCGAGGCGGGCAATGTCACCGAAGCCGTGGAGTCGATTCTGTCGAACAAGCCCGACGTGTTGTTTTTAGACATTACCATGCCCGGTCGCTCGGGAATTGAGCTTGCCGAGACGCTGCAGAACCTAAAGACGCCGCCGGTCGTGGTGTTTGTGACGGCGTTTGCCGAGTTTGCCGCCGATGCGTATAACCTCGATGCTGTCGACTATGTCGTCAAGCCGGTCGAGGACGCACGCCTGTCAAAGGCACTCGACAAGATCGAGACAGCCTTGGGTGCCCGTCGTGTTATCCACGCTCCGCGCCAGCCTTTGCGTCTGACGGTGGACCGCGGGGGCAAAAAGGTGTTCATTCCCGCCGCAGACGTCTGCTACTTTGAGGCGCGTGCCGATTTTTGCAATGCCATCTGCGCCGAGGGAACGTACCTGATCAATGAGTCGATCTCTTCGCTCGAGCGTCGCTTGGTCTCCGAGGGCTTTATTCGCGTTCATCGCAGCTATCTGGTCAATTTGGAAGACGTGCACAATGTTGAGATTGGCTCCACGGGGTTGATGGAGCTCAGGCTCGACCGCGTGAGCTCGACGGTACCGGTGTCCCGTCGTCGTGCCGCCGAGGTCAAGTCGCACCTGGGGCTTGCGTAGACGGTCTGCGTGCCGTCGTTTACCATCGCAGGTTTGGCATGGGCGCGCGGTGGGCATAATGGGTGGCATCGAATGAAATCGAAAGGATCATTATGCCCGCGCTTATCACCCATCATCTGTTTGGCGAGGAAAGCATCGACCGTCTTCCGCAGGGCGTCATCACGTCCGATGAAGAGCGCATTGCCTTTATCTTGGGCAACCAAGGCCCCGACCCGTTTTTCTTTCACATTCTGACACCGCGTGTTTCCGACTGCACGCTGCTGGCGCAGGTCATGCATCGGTCGCGCATGTCTCGCCAGTTCGCGTGCCTGCGCGACGGCGTGTCGCATCTGCTGCCGCGCGACGCCAGCTTGGGTCGTGCCTTTACGCTGGGCCTGCTGTCTCATTACGTGCTCGACCGCAACGCCCATCCTTTTGTCTATGAGCAGCAGTTTGGCATCGTGGAGTCCGATTCAGAGCTTGAGAATTCGAGCAGTCAGGTCCATGCCGTGATCGAGAGCGACCTGGATGTGCTGATGCTGCAGCTTAAACGCGATGGCGCTACGGTCGACGATTACCCGCCGGCGGGCGAGATCGTCACCACCGATCGCATCAATCGCGTGGCCGGCGTGCTGATGAGCTATGTTGCCGGACGCGTGTACGGCATTGACATTCCGGCGGGGGAGTACGGTGCTGCCGTTGCCAATATGCAGCGACTTTACCGCGCGATTGAGCCGGCCGGCTCCGCAAAGACGCGCGCGATCTCGCTGGTTGAGGGCTTGGTGCACGACTACTCGCTGCTCGACGGCCTTGCCCATCGCGTGACGACGGAGCTGCCCGAGCGCACCGGTAACCTGGGCCATCTGACATGGAAGAATCCCTTTACCGACGAGGTATCGAACGAGAGTTTCCCCGAGGTCTTTGATCGCGCGCTGGTCGATTACGAGTGCACGGTCGCACGTTTTATCGAGACCGGTGACATGGATGCCGTGACCGGCCACATCAACTACAGCGGTCGCGTGCTCGAAGCCGATGAGGAGTTCGACCGCGAGGAATAGGGCCTGTGCGTGCCCCTTTGCCGAATCCTTACCGGTGCTTCTGGACAATTGGGGTACGATGAACTAACTGCATATCGGGCGAATACGAAGGGTCCCTGTCCATGAAATACACCAAGCTCGAGCGTAACTGGGTTATGTATGATGTGGGCAATTCGGCCCTTGTGCTGCTCAATACCTCGGTGGTGCCCATTTACTTTAACGCCATCAATACCGGCGCTTCCTCGGCCGACCTGGTGGTCGCCTGGGGCAATGCGCAGACGATCGCCTCGCTGGTCATCGCCATGCTCATGCCCATTCTGGGCGCGCTTGCCGACTACGCCGGCAACAAGATCAAGTTCTTCTTGGGCTTCTTCCTCACGGGCCTGGTGCTTTGCCTGGCGCAGGCTATCCCAATGTCCGCCATGGCATTTTTGACCGTGTACGTGCTGTGCACCATCGGCCTTAACTCTTCTATGACGTTCTACGACGCCATGCTGCCCGACATTACCACCGACGAGCGCATGGACGCCGTGTCCAGCTCGGGTTATGCCTGGGGCTACATCGGTTCCACCGTGCCGTTCGTCATCTGCCTGGCGCTCATCATGGGTGGCCCCGCTCTTGGCGTCCCCACCATGCTGGCAACGCGTCTGTCGTTTATCATCACTGGTGCCTGGTGGCTCATCTTTACCCTGCCGCTCATTCGCACCTATAAGCAAAAGTACGGTCGCGAGCGCGGTCCCGAGGACACCATCGGCCACATCGTGGGCGGTGTGTTCTCCGAGGTCGGACACACCATGCGCGAGATCGCCCACAACAAGACCGTGCTGGTCTACATGATCGCGTTCTTCTTCTATATCGACGGTGTGCACACGGTCATTTCCATGGCCACCAGTTACGGATCGGCCTTGGGCATCGATTCGACGCAGCTGGTCCTGGCGCTGCTCGTCACCCAGTTTGTTGCTTTTCCGTCTGCCATCATTTACGGCAAGCTCGCCGGCCGCGTGGGCACGCTCAACATGATCTTGGTGGCAGTCGCCGCCTATATGGGCATCGTGCTCTTTGCCGCGTTCTTCCTCAAGACCGCCTTTGAGTTTTGGGTGCTTGCCATTTTGGTCGGCCTGTTCCAGGGCGGCGTGCAGGCGCTCAGCCGTAGCTACTTTGGCCGCATTATCCCCAAGGAAAAGTCCAACGAGTACTACGGCTTCTTTGACATCTTTGGTCGTTATGCAAGCGTTATGGGCACCTTCCTGGTGTCGGTCGTCACCTCGCTGACCGGCAACCCGTCGCTGGGCGTCCTTTCCATTGGCGTGCTGCTGATTGTTGGCTTTATGCTGCTGGTCCGCCTGTCCCGCATGACTCGGGCGGCAGAGCATGCCGCATAGGAGCGAGCGGCTATTGTGCCTGTCCACGGTACTCTTTTGGGGTTATCCGCAATAAACATTGCGACTTGCGAGCAATGATTTGCCCAAGTGGGTATGATGGAATCAGCTAGGTCGCGGGGCGTCGCCTGTGTTTGGCGGCGTCCCGTTTTTGTGTTGCAGGGAGGGTAAGGCATGAACGCCACAGTCGTGATTCCAACGTATTGGGCGGGCGATGACGCTCGCGCAAACGCCCCTGGCACCTATGACCATTCGACGCGACTCAACGCCGACAATCCCGAACTCGACCGCTGCCTGGCCTCGCTTGAGCAGGTACGTGACATCCCGCGCATCATCCTTTTGGTGGTCTGTCCCGTTTCTGCCACAGCCGATGTGTCGCTGCGCGTGCACGAGATCGTCGACGCGCATCCCACGCTCAAGGTCACCGTTGTCACCAACACCCAGGCCTCGCGCATCGCAGACCGGGTTGCTCAGATCGCGCCCAAGGGTTCGGGCGAGTGCGTGAGCCTGCGAGGCTACGGTGCCATCCGCAACATGGGGCTAGCCTGTGCCGCTGTGCTGGGTCATGACGCGGTTATCTTTTTGGATGACGATGAGACTGTCATCGACGCCGACTTTATGAAGCGCGCGACCTATGCGTTGGGGCAGCAGACGCGTCAGGGCTTGCCGATCTTGGTCAAGAGCGGCTATTTCTACGATCGCGACGGCTCGCTGCTGGCTCCCACGGACAAAGCGGGCATTTGCCATCGCTGGTGGACCAAGCGTATCGAGTTCAATCGCTGGATGAAAAAGGCGCTCTCGGGCACCCGCATCTCGCGCTCCAACTACGTGTGCGGCGGCCTGATGGCCCTGCACGCCCGCGCCTTTACGCGTGTGGCCTTTGACCCGTTTATCACCCGCGGCGAGGACTTGGATTACCTCTTTAACATGCGCATGTTTGGCTACGACGTGTGGTTCGATAACGAGTGGACCGTGCGCCATCTGCCTCCGGAGTCCGAAAAGCGCTCACCGCGCTTTATGCAGGATGTATACCGTTGGTACTACGAACGGGCCAAGTTGACATTCGCCGCGCATCAAAAGGAAGCGCTCGGCCGGGGCTTCTGGCGCCCAGAGCAGAAAACCCCGCTTCGGTAAGCGGTGACTCAGCGTCTATTCCTCCCGCTACAACAGCCCGAACTCGACCGGTGAGAAGGAGCCTTGCGCCTTCCAGAATGGCTTTGCTCCCAGCCGTGCAGGCAGTGGAAACGCAATAGGCGGGCCCCGAAATCCCTGCGAGGCGGGCAGTGAGCGCGGCGACAGCGCCGATTTCAATAGGCATCCATTTGTCTGGAGCTTCAGTTTCAGGATGACTGCGCAGGACGGAGACGGTTTCGGCCGTGCCTGCGGCAGTGTTGCCGACGATAAGGCCGATGTCTGCAGGGGCAATGCCCGCTTGCAGCGCTTCGTCAAGCAGCGGAAGTGCTGCTGAGGCTGCGAGCCGAAGACTTCTGGCGGGGCGAGTAAAGGCTTTAAGTCCCGTTGTTCGGGCAGCTTCAGCAATGCGCCGATCCGCTTCCGCCAAATCGCTTTCGGGTACTCGCACATCACTCGGAGCGAGCTGTGCACAAAGGTCTTCTGCCGATGCAAGCTGCCGGAGCGTATCTTCGCAAGAACTGCCGAGCGCCGAGAGCAGTCGTGCACGGCGTATGACGACAGCAGGGCGCAGAGGCTTTTTGGCGCCGGCAATATTGGAGAGCGGGTCGGGGAAAGAAGTGCGTTGAGTACAGGCCGAAAAAGGCATACAAAAATCCATAGAAGCCATCGGCGCATTATATTGGGCGGCGTGACGGAGTCAGCTCATTCGGGCTGCTGCATTTCGCCGCGCCAAACTGCGTTTGCTGACAACTTTTTGAAAACTGACCCAATGCCTTTGATTCTCAGCCTTAAGAAAGCCGCCGCTGCCGGCATCTCATTACGCTTTATCCAGGTTCCTTTAGGGGAGGGTCTCCCTCTCGCACTGCGCTGCTGGATGCTCACCGCGGACGCTGACGGCATTCTCGGTCTTTCGTCAGTTTATTCGCAGGGCTGTATGGCCGATGAGGCAGCCGGGACGCTCTTAGCGAGCCAGCCAACGCCCGCTTCAGCCGCTGGAGAATCATATTTGGCGGCAGCCGCGGATCGACTCCATGCGTGGTGGGCCGGTGACGGGAGTGCTCTCAATGATGCGGATAAACTTTTTTCCAAACAGCTCCCAGGCACGGACTTTGAAAAGAGTGTCTGGGCGGCCGCGAGGCGGGTGCAGCCTGGCTCGTGCGCGTCCTACGGCGATATTGCGGGGGTAATCGGTGTGCCGCGAGGGGCTCAGGCTGTCGGGAATGCGCTTCGCCGCAATCCTGTTTTGCTGATGACTCCTTGTCATCGTGTGCTTCCGGCATCAGCGCTTGAAGCGGCTAAGCGGGCCAAACGACTCGGCGGCGCACCCTATGAAACCGTCGGCGGATTTTCGGGGGCCATGACCGGCCCCCTTACGGATCTCAAGCGGCACATGCTGATGTGGGAGGCCGAGCGCTTTGGCTCCGCCGAACCCGCATTGTTTTAAAAGATGATCTGCCGGTCACCTTATGGCTCGGCAAGTGACTGCAGGCGTTCAAGAACACACTTCAATACGCCGGACTCAGCCGCCGAAAGGAAGGCGCCGTCATGGATGCGTTCTTCGCGAACAATCTTTTTGAGAAGCGCAGCGGTGCCGGCAAATGAAAGTTCAGCAATATCCTTTGCGCTCGGACGTGCAGCAAAATTTTCGGGAAGTGCATTTTCAAGCATCTTCGCCGGAAAATGTGAGGTCCAGTCTTCCACGGCCTGCCAAAAGTTGACTGCAGCACGGTCATAGGCCACAAAGAAAACTCGCCCGTCCGAAGCGCTCGTCCATGCGCCGACCGAATGTTCATGAAGAAAATCGAGGAATCCGAGCACGCGCTGCAGCTGCGGGTCCTCGAGCATCTCGCGGCGGGTTCGCTCCGCGGTTTTCAGTGTTTCGTAGGTCTCAAGCAGAGGGTCTCTGCGGCAGACCTCCGCCGGATATTTCTTTTCGAGTTTCTCAAGCTTTTTAAGCAGCATCTGGTCGGGCGAAGCTCCGATGCGGTCAGCCAGAAGCAGTGCATAGGCGAATACATCGGCGAGCTCATCTTCCATTTGTTCATGCTTATCCCGGCATTCAAGATCATCGCCCGACCATTGAAAGACTTCGAGCAGTTCAGCCGCTTCAATGACAATGGATGCCGCTAAATCCTTCGGATTATGTTTGGGCGCCCAGCGGCGGGCGTCACGGAAAGCGAGCAGCCGGGCTGCAGTTTCGGCGGATATTGCCGGCGGCGGCAGTTTGGGATGGGATTGAGAGCTTTGGGCTTCTGAATGAGGGGGCAAAGACATAAACGACTGTTTACAGACAAAAGGGAGGCAGGTTTGAGTTTCAAGGTCTTCAATGCCGCTGAACGATTAAAATCACCGCGTCCTGCGGCGGCTCTGGACGCTGCAGGTGAAAATTATTTCTCATTGGAGAGTCCATGTCGAACCGTCTTCTTTGCCTGCTGCTGAGTGCCTCGCTTTTTGCCGCCGGTGCCGTCGAGGCTGCAGGCAATACCACGATTGAGTCCTTCAACAAAGCCAAGAAGATTCTTGAGCATCAGGTTTATCAGGATCACCGCATCACGTTTTACTGCCTCGCATCTTTCGATCGGGACAAGAACATTACGCTGCCCGAAGGCTTCGTGACGCCTGAACATCAAAAACGCGCCAAGCGCGTTGAATGGGAGCATGTCGTTCCTGCGGAAAACTTCGGCCGATTCTTCTCAGAATGGCGTGACGGGTCGCCCGAGTGTGTCGACTCCAAAGGGCGCAGCTTTAAAGGCCGCAAGTGTGCTGAAAAAGCGAGCAGGGAATACCGCTTTATGCAGGCCGATCTCTATAACCTCTATCCGGCTATCGGCGCAGTCAACGCCATACGCTCCAATTTCAACTACCAGATGCTTCCGGATACGGCGGCTACATTCGGTACTTGTCCGATGAAGGTGGCTAACCGCCGGGCCGAGCCGCCGGAATATACCCGCGGGCCGATTGCACGCTCAACGCTTTATATGGCTGAGGCCTATGCTGACGTTTATAAACTCTCCAATCAGCAGCGTCAGCTGATGGAAGCTTGGAACAAGATGTATCCCGCCGATCAGTGGGAATGCACGCGTGCTCAGCGCATTCAAAAGATTCAGAAAAATGAAAACCGATTTGTGACTGAAGCCTGCAGGAAAGCGGGACTTTAAAAACACAGTGAATACACATTCACCAGCGTTTTCAGGCGCGTTCATTTCCAAGAGCGGGAAGTGAACGCGCTTTTTCTATAGATTGACATGTCGGTAAACAAAGTCGTTCTACAATAAAGTACCTATGTCAACTTAAAAAGGAAACCAATTGCAAAACGAGCGGGAAATCCCTTAAGACAACGGCTAGTATAGTTGAACTTAATTTGATATCGAACGTTTCCGCAAGCGTTCACAGCCGGAAATGGTTCGATTGCTGTTTAAAAGGAATTTCCAAATGAAGAAAATCTTTACGAGCTCACCGCTCTCGCTCGATTTCGGTCTGCTTCTTCTGCGCGTACTGCTCGCGGCCGGGCTGCTCACGCACGGCATTGCCAAGATTGCCAATTTCTCTGCGCTGTCGACATCCTTTCTGGATCCGCTCGGTATTGGCGTGCTGCCGGCTCTGCTCGGCGCCATCTTTGCCGAAGTGGTCTGCTCGATTCTGGTTTTGATTGGGCTTTGGACTCGACTGACCGTCTTGCCGCTCATCTTCACTTTTATTGTGGTTTTCTTTGTGGTGAGCGGCGGCGCTGCGTTTGCGCAGCGTGAACTGGCGTACCTTTATCTTGCCGGCTGGGTTGTTCTTTTCTTCACCGGTGCCGGGCGCTTCTCGGTTGATGCACTGCGCTGCCCGCTCAAGAAGGCGGCAGCCTAAGGCCGCATCTCTGCGCCGCAGGATTTGTCGGCAGATGATTCTCCGCTTTAAAAGTTTCTGTGCGGGTGAATCTCTGCCGACTTTGTTTTTTAAGCAATAACCGATGGCTGTTGACACGCGTGTCGTTTTTAAGCAAACATTGCTTACCTCTTTGCCGGTAACGGCCGGCGGTGAAGTACGACAACCGGTCACAGCTCGCGTAAGATTCCCAACACTAGGGTGCATGGTGCGCCACTGAGAAAGACTCCTTGAAGGGCCTGAATGCAACGGATCTACGGATTTATCTGTGCTCACTCGCGAACAGCTGCTCTGGCGGTAGTTGTCATTTTGGGTGCTGAGGCAGCTTTCATTGGCTGGCAGAAAGCTCAGTATGATGAATTTATGGGGAGTTTGCTCACGCCAGGGGCTTTGGCCGAAGGCGTGCTCGCGGTGGGAGATCGGATGGATGACGGTATCTTCAGCCGAAGAGACCGCGTTCACTTCACCATTGCTTCGAGTCTATATTCCGACAACCCTTCAGCTCCGCCGCTCACGCTTGACTTTGATGTCACGGCCAACTTTGGCCCCTTTGGCTTAACAGGCGATATTTTTGTCCTCAATGCAACGACGGGAAGTGCCAAGCTGCTCAAAATGCTCGAAGGCACCCATCCTCGTCTTTCCATTCGCTGGAGCCGCTCGGTTTTCGATGCTGCACTGAAGATTGCAGCAAGCGCTGCGCCCTTTGACATGCGGCTCAATTTCGTGAAGCCCGGTGTAGGCCCCATTTCTTGGCGACTTGCCGCCCCAAAGCCCGTGGAGTGCTCATTAAAGCTCCCTAAGCAGGGGTCTCTCTCTACAGTCTGCACGGCCCCAGCGCTGTTGGTGAGTCTTACGGATCCGGCAGCCAATATTTCTGAAGTCCGGCTCACGCGTGCATCCTTTGACGGCATCGCCCTCAAAACTGACCCAACGATGGCGCTGCCGGCAGCTGGCGCGAAGGATGAGACTCTTCCTGCCGATGCGGCCGATGACAGCCAATCCTCAGAGCGAGCGCTCTGGTATGTGGAAAAAGCGGAACTTAAAGCCGACGAACTGGATTTCTCTTCGGGTGACTGGCGCGGGATCTTTAAGGTCTTGATGCGGAAGTTCTCTGCTCAGGCGCATCAAGATCCGACTCCGGCAGAGGCCCTTGACGGCAGCTACAGCGCCTTTGCTCAAAAAGCGACGCTCAGAGTGACGAACCACAAGGGAGATCTAGAGCGCCATCTGAATGCTGAAGACTTCCGCATGAAGATGAAGGCGGCTGATGTCCCATTCAAGCTTTTCGGCGCAGTTGACGACGAAAGCATTGAGGAAACGCTCGATGCTGCCGGTCCGATGCATTTTGAACTCACGGAGTTCGGTTTCAGATCCGGGCCCAAGGGTGCCCAGAAAACTTCGGCTTCAGGCGTTCTTGAAGCCCGCCGCTCGGGCGGCAAGCTTCCCGAGACAGAGCTCACGCTTTCAGCTCAGCTGCCCGAACCTGTTCTGGAAATTGTGGACACTATTGTTCGAGGGGCGCGCCCAGATGCCCGCGGGCAGTCTGTGAAGCGCTTTATGACGCCCAAAGATCTGCCTGAAGGCCGAGTATGGGAACTCAAAATGAAGGAGTCTCGGCGCGGCTCGCTGACAGCTCGATCGTTCACGGTAGACAACATCGAGCCTTGAGCACTTAGGTTTAGGCAGCAGTCTTCATGCTGAAGACCTGTCATCTATGCAAACCTGCGCACATTTTGCGGGATTTGCGTATTTTTGCTGAGCTTATGTTTACTTTTCCCGGTGATGGCTAATGACCTTATCTCATTGTCACACAGGGAATTTCGCATTGCCTGGCCAGGCGTTCAGTTAAAAAAATGTGTTGGAAGAATTCGTTCGACAGCGTAGAATAAAGACCTAGAAAATACGCATAAGCACCTAACTCTCTCGACTAAGACGCGACTCGGCGCGGCGTCGATATTTCCCAACACATAAAAATGACATCCACCGCCTCGCCCGAAAAAAATAAAAGTATTCTGAAAAACGCTCCGCGGAAACGCTCGGCTGCTGCGGTTGGGACATCTTCTTTAAGGAGTGTCCCGCAGGCCGAGACACTCGCGATGCGTACCGCGGCGGCTCCTGATCGGCCGCATCTGCCCCCCGGCTGGGGGGGGCGCCCGGGGGCCGCCGCCCATAATCGCCCTTCGCCGTGAGATTCACCGCACCGCTGAGATCGGCTGGGCGGAATTCATCTCAACGGCGCGTCTGGCGCAGGCTTTTGAGACTGAAGGCTTCAAGATTACCTATGGTCCGGACTTCATTTCCCCGCAGTTCGTGCGCGGGCGCGATGCCGCTGAAGTTGAAAAAGGCCGGCTTTTTGCCATGCAGAACGGTGTTCCTGCCGGACTGATGCGCCGCATGGGCGATTATCCCGGTCTCATTGCTGAATGGGACACTGGTCGTCCGGGCCGTACGCTGGCCATTCGCGTCGAGCTCGACGGTATAGCGGTTGAGGAGCCCGAATCGCTCGCGCATTTGCCTTACCGGGACGGCTTTTCGTCCATTCGCCGCGGTGTGATGCATGCCTGCGGCCATGACGGACACCAGGCGGCTGCCATCGGACTCGCTAAATTCATTCATGCCAATGCCGAACGGCTCTGCGGCCGCATCCGCTTTATCTGTCAGCCGGCAGAAGAAGGTTCTCGCGGTGCCTATCCGATTCTTCAGGCCGGCGTGCTTGACGACGTTGACATGATTATCTGCGGGCACATCGCGCCCGAGCTCGAACTCGGCACCGTTGTTGCTGCTCCGCGCCGGCTTCTCTCCACTACCAAGATTGACTTTGAATTCACTGGCCGTGCGTCGCATGCCGGTTCGCACCCGCAGACCGGCCGCAATGCGCTGCTGGCAGGAGCGGCTGCCTCGCTCGCCATCATGGCGCTGCCGCGGCATGCAGACGGTATGACGCGCGTTAATGTGGGTCAGCTTCATGCCGGCGAAGGCCGCAACATTGTGCCTTCTCACGCCTGGATGGAAGTAGAGGTACGCGGCGAAACCGGAGAGATCAATCGTGACCTGACCGCCGAGGCGCTGACGCGCGCACAGGGTGCTGCCATGAGCTTTGGGGTGGAATGCCGAAAGCGCATTGTGGGTGAAGCTATCGACTACCAGCCCGAGGCGTCAACCACTCAGCTGCTTACCGTCTGCGCTCGTCGGGCCCGCGGATGCAGCAAAGTGCTGCCGACATGGAACTGCGACTATTCTGACGACGGTACACTCCTCATTCGCCGTGTGCAGGAGCAGGGCGGCAAAGGCGGGTACTTCCTCGTCGGCGGCGCACTCTCTTCAAGTGCTCTGAAACCCGCTGTCGATTTTGATGAAGCCGCGGTGATTACGCTTTACGACACGTGGGCCAATCTGATTACCGCAGTGCTCGGCAATTGGCGCTGAGGCTGAAGCCGATGAAATCAATCGGCCGCCTCTCGTGCTCAAAGAGGCAGCCGATTTTGCCGAGATGCCCGCTAATCCATTTGAAAAGCGGGTGCGTTTACAGCGATCAGAATCCGGGAATGACAATGCCCTTGTACTTTTCCTTGATCCAAGCGGCAATCTGCGGCTGCTGATAGGCTTCAACGAGCTGCTTCACCCAGGGTTTCCCAAGATCCTTCGTGTTTACGACGATGTTGCAGACGTACGGTCCGTCGGCATCTTCGACCAGAATGCCGTCACGCGTGGGATTGAGGTTGGCAACATAGGCGTAGTTGCCGTTAACGGCCGAAATCGTCAGGTCATTGAGCGAATGCGGCAGCTGAGCGGCTTCGAGTTCAACGAACTTGAGATCTTTGGGATTCTCAACAATATCGAGCACTGAAGGCGTGTAGCCCACACCCTTGCGCAGCTTAATAACGCCGCCCTTTTCAAGCAGGAAAAGTGCGCGGCCGCCCATGGCCGGATCGTTCGGGATGCCGACCGTGGCGCCCTTAGGCGCTTGGGCAAAACTCTTCACTTTCTTCGAATAGAAGGCCATCGGCAGCGTGAAGCCCTTGCCGGCGACGCTCAGGTGGTAGCCGCGGTCTTTGATGGTCTGCTCCATGAACGGAATGGTCTGAAAGATATTGGCGTCAAGGTCACCCGAATCGAGGGCTGCATTTGGCTGAATGTAGTCTTGGAATTCAAAGATCTGAATGTCGAGGCCTTTGGCTTTAGCCAGCGGCACGACTTGTTCGAGAATTTCGGCTGCCGGGCCGGCAGTGACGCCGACGCGGAGTTTCTTGAGATTCCCGGCATCAGCGGCAAAAGCGGTGCTGCCCGCAAAAATGGAGGCAAAAGGCAGCAGTGCGGCTGCCAGTGCGATGTCGCGGCGTTTCATAGTGTTGGTTCCTCTCTCTTTTTTGATATGGGTCGAACGTTCGAATATCGAGCGGTCGCCGTGCTAATGAAATGCAGTCTATGCACGGCGGGATCGGTCTGAAGAAAGATCTGACGGTTCATTGCGGTATTGCCTGACGGCTTGAGACTTCTGCCGCAGGGTTATTGAGGGTTTGAAGGACCGCGGCAGATCGCTTGGGAGAGGGTATCGGGCGATTTACCAACTTTTTATCCAGCCTGGCCTAGGGGCTGGGCTCCTCTTTTCAACAAAAAACAAA
>URNJ01000007.1 GCA_900549215.1 uncultured Collinsella sp. | reverse complement strand
GGCCCGCCTTGCCGGCATCGTTGACAAGCGCGCACTCAGTCGGCTCGCCCACGGCCTCGCCCAGTTCCTCGTCCCACTGGGCATCGGAGCACAGAGCCATGCCGGCCAGGAACTTCTCCTTAGGCGCGGCGAGCTCGTGCTTGACGACGGTCATCTTGTTTTGGGTAAGCGTGCCGGTCTTGTCCGAGCAGATGGTCTGTGTGCAGCCGAGTGTCTCGACAGCAGAAAGCTTGCGGATAATCGCCTGGCGCTTGGCCATCTTGGTCACGCCGAGCGAAAGGACGATGGTCACGACGGCGACCAGGCCCTCGGGGATGGCGGCGACGGCGAGCGAGACGGCGACCATAAAGGTGTCGAGCAGGGCAGTCGGGTCGGTAAGGACGTTGCCCACGCCGTGACGGATGATGTCAACGCCAAAGATGACGACGCAGATGACGATAACCATGATGGTGAGGATGCGGCTGAGCTCGGCAAGCTTCACCTGCAGCGGCGTGAGCTCTTCCTTGGCCTCGGCCAGGGCGCCGGCGATCTTACCCATCTCGGTATCCATGCCGGTGCCGACCACGACGGCGCGGCCACGGCCGTACACCACGGTGGAGCCCATGTAGCACATGTTCTTGCGGTCGCCGAGCGGCACGTCATCGGTGCCGGTGGCGAGCTCGATCACGTTGGCATGCTTCTCGACAGGCACGGACTCGCCGGTGAGTGCAGCCTCTTCGATCTTCATCGTGGCGCTCTCGAGCACGCGGCAGTCGGCCGGGACGGAGTCGCCCGCCTCGAGCATGATCACATCGCCGGGCACGAGCTCGGCGCTCGGCAGGTGCACGAGTTTGCCGTCGCGCAGAACCTTGGACTGCGCGGCGCTCATCTCCTGCAATGCCTCGAGAGCTTCCTCGCTCTTGGCCTCCTGAACCACGCCCAGCACCGAGTTGACGATAACGACGAACATGATGATGGCGACGTCGGCAAAGTCCGCCTCACCCTTGACCATGCCCGTGAGTGCACTGATGACGGCGGCAACGATCAGCATGATGACCATGGGGTCGGCCATCTGCTCAAAGAAGCGCTTCCACAACGGCGTCTTCTCGGCTTCCTCGAGCTTGTTAGGGCCTGTCTTGGCGAGGCGCGACGACGCCTCGTCGTTGCTCAGGCCGAGGTTCTCATCGACACCTTGGTCGCTGAGTACCTCCGCCGCGGCGGACAGGTATTCCTTTTGCATATAGAGTCCCCTCCTGGGATTCGGGCCACTCAGCAGATTGATGCCCGATCATAATTCCCAGGAGAAGGGCAAGGGCTCATCAAGGCTGCCGTGCTGAGCGGCAGTTGATAGTGGGGCTATGGTACCCCAAAGCGGCGCGTCTAGCCAAAACATTCCAATTGGAAACACGGCTCGAGTGCAACGATGCAGACCGTGTGATGCTCAACATTGATAAAACGTTTTTTCTTCGGTGCATCGTCAAACTGAAATATCGCCCAGATAGCAGCGGTTAGAACGGTTGGTAAAGTTTTTGCATATACCGTTTTTACCGCAAAAAATGAACTTCTAATTCGGCATACGGTCGATTTTTTGGGGTATTCGGTCGTCATTTCGTTATAATCATCTCAGTTTTATTTCTTATGGTTTATCTATCAGCGCAAGACGATGTCAGATGGAGGTCTGAATGTACAAGCGCACCAAGATTGTATGCACCATGGGTCCCGCCTGCGATAGCGACGAGACCATCCGCGAGATGATCAAGGCGGGCATGAACGTCGCCCGTTTTAACTTCTCGCACGGATCCTACGACGAGCACCACGGTCGCATCGAGCGCGTCCGTCGTATTTCCAAGGAGCTCGGTCTGCCCGTCGGCATCCTGCTCGACACCAAGGGCCCCGAGGTCCGCACCGGCCTTCTGGTCGATGGCAAGAAGGTTGCCGTCAAGACCGGCGATAAGATCGTCGTCACCGCTCAGCCCACGTCCGAGGATTTCCACGGCACCGCTGAGCACATCTCCCTCGACTACCTGGCTCTGCCCTCCGAGGTCGAGAAGGGCTCCCTTATCCTGATCGATGACGGTCTGGTTGCCCTCGAGGTCGAGTCCGTCGACGGCCAGGACATGACCTGCGTCGTCAAGAATGACGGCCTGATCGGCGAGCGCAAGGGCGTCAACATGCCCAACGTCAACATCTCGCTGCCCGCCATCACCGAGCGCGATCGTCAGGACATCCTCTTTGGCCTGACCGAGAACATCGACTACATCGCCGCTTCCTTCATCCGTGACGGCGAGTCCGTCCGCGGCATTCGCAAGCTTTGCCGCGAGAACGGTGGCGAGCACGTGACAATCTTCCCGAAGATCGAGTGCGCCCTGGGCGTCGAGAACTTTGACGAGATCCTCGAGGCTTCCGATGGCATCATGGTCGCCCGTGGCGACCTGGGCATCGAGATCAAGCCCGAGCTCGTTCCGCACATCCAGAAGGAAATCATCGCTAAGTGCAACGCGGCCTACAAGCCCGTTATCACCGCTACGCAGATGCTCGACTCCATGCAGCAGAACCCGCGCCCGACGCGCGCCGAGGTTGCCGACGTTGCTAACGCGATCTACGACGGCACCGACGCCGTTATGCTTTCCGGCGAGTCCGCTGCCGGTAAGTACCCGGTCGAGGCCGTCAAGATGCAGGCCAGCATTGCTCTCGAGACCGAGAAGTACCTCCCGGCTCACGCTCCGCTCGAGGTTCCGGCTGACGCTCACGGCACCCGCGTCGTCAACAACGTTGTGGGTATGTCCGCTGTGAACATGGCCACCACCGTTGGCGCCAAGTGCATCACCGTGCCCACGACCACCGGCCGCACCGCTCGCCTGATCTCGCACTTCCGTCCCAACATGCCGATCTGCGCGTTCTCCCGCCACGAGTGGGCCGTCCAGCAGATGATCATGTACTGGGGCGTCATCCCGCACCAGGCAGAGATTACCCAGGGCACCGTCAACGGCACGATCGTCAAGGCGATCGAGACCGCTAAGGAGCTCGGCTACGTCAAGACTGGCGATTTGACCGTCGCTACCGCCGGCGATCCCCGTATGAGCGTCCAGCTCGAGGACAAGGTCTCCTCGACCAACGTCGCTTACGTCGCTCAGGTGCGCTAAAACGCACTTGCAAGCACGCTTGCATTGCAAAGGGCCCGGAAGGCTTTGCCTTCCGGGCCCTTTTTTAGGACCTACCTCATATGCCGCTTCATCGATTTGTGATCAGTCGCGAACCTTTCCGATGCCGAGCGTACCACCGAAGATGCCCTGCGACGGGAGCTGTTGGTCAATTGGGATGAACTGCTCACCGTTAAGCCGGCCGACTAGCAGCTAGCGATCAGGGGGACTGCGGGAATGTCAGAAGCAGCAACGCGAGCCGCGAATCCCGCCTCGGTCAGCTCGATGACCTCGGTAAACGTTGCGTCGAAGAATTCCTCGGTCAGCAGGCGGTATGGCGGATGGTCGGGCTCGCCGGGGTTTTCGCGCACGATCTCGTGCATAACGCCGATGGTCTTGAGCACATATTCTTTATGGATGGGATACTGCCCAAAACGCGTCGCAGCGGTATACAGGCGATCGGTCGCACGCGGGATGGAAACGATGCCCAGCGTCTTGCCAAACCAGTCAAAATCGCCCTGCTTTTTAATGCGGAACTCCTCGCACGGCTTGCCGCCGTGCGCCTCCAGGTACTGATTCACGCGCGTATTCCATACGGTATCGGCCACCAGATGCGACCAGACACCAAGTGTCAAATCGAACAACGACTGTGCCACATCTTCGGACGCAAGCGAGAACTCACAGGCGCCGGGACCGGCAACCGGCTCGGCATCCTTGTAGCGCTGGGGATAGTGCACGCGGTTCAGCCGCTCGCGCTCCTCGACAATCGAGGTCGCGTCAGCCGGCGTACCAACAGGCGCCCCTTTGAGCAGCGGCGCCACATAGGTATCCCAGAACTCATGCTCACGAGGCTTAGGGATGGGCTCAGGCTTGGCAAAGTGCGTAATGCGGTACGGGATGGGATCGGCGATACCAGGGACCATATAGCCCACGAAGATATCCGGAACCACGCAGCCAAACAAAAAGGCATTGCGGTCGCGCACGCTCTTGGCAAGCGCACCGGTGCGCTCCAGCAAACGCTCCGTCTGAGCGATATGAATGTTCCAGCTTGGCATAGCCACCCCCATAAAAACCTGGATAACTATACCATCACGGCAAAGCCACGCGGGCAGCTACGCACGCTCTACGCAGCAACTAGTCCGTAGCACCGCTTTCGGTTCCATACGACGGAGAAGGCGCCTCGACCACATGGTGATATCGATCGATATAGATTGCACGGGCACCCAGGCGTCGCACCAAATCCTGGTGATGTGTGCTCATCAAGACCGTCTTACCCGCCGCGACGTAGGCCAACAAGAAGTTGACCACGATGTCACATGAATCCTCGTCGAGTCCATTGGTAGGCTCGTCGAGGACCAAGATATCCGGGTTCATCGACACCACCGCAGCCAACGCAACGCGCTTCTTTTGCCCGCCCGAGAGCTGATAGGGAGAGGCGTCGGCAAGGTCGGCAACCTGGAACAGCCCCATGGCATCGCGCACGCGGCGCTCGAGCTCGTCTGCCGGCAGCCCCATTTGAGCCGGGCCAAACGCGACTTCCTCGCCCACCGTAGCGCAGAACAGCTGGGCGTCGGCATTCTGGAACACAAAGCCCACGCGCTGATGAAAACGCTGAGCGACAGCGGAATCCTTTAGAAACGCCGCATCGATCACATGCCCGTCAAACAGGTATGCCCCTGCGTCCGCGAGCTCAAGGCCGTTAATAAGGCGCATAATCGTCGTCTTACCACAGCCGTTGGGACCGAGCAGGGCAACGAGTTCACCACGATCGACCTGCAGCGACACACCATCGACAACCGTATGCCCCGCATAGGAGAACACCACGTCGCGCAGCTCGATGAGCGGCGCGACCTCGGCGCCGGTGGCACCACTCGCGCTCATCACGTCATTCGTATCGTTTGCCAAAGCGTCGCCCTTTCCTATTCCACATCAACAGCCGACCAGCCCGTTACAGCACCGCGCACAGCACGCCCAGCAACACCACAACGGCCGCATAAACCGCATCGCGCCAGCTCAACACAATCCGAGCGGGCGCCGGATACACGCCGGCAAAGCCGCGGCAGAGCATGGCCTCGTCCATCGCGCGGCTACATTCCATCGCCTTGATAAACGTCATGCCCATAATACCCGCGACCGAATCGGTGCGCGAAAATCCCGCAGGCGCACGACCCACACTGCGCAGCATGACCGATTCGCACAGGTCGTGCGCCGTGCGCCCCAGCACCTCGATATGCTTGAGAGCCATATCAACGGTAAAGATGACCTCGTCGGGCAGATGCAACGCTTTAAGCGCCGCGGACATGCGGCTCCAAGTAAGCGTCCACGAAACGCCCAGCACCAGCGTCACGTTAATGAACGTCTTGAGTGCGATCTTGAGCATGGCACCCGCACCGATTTGGAGCTGGCCCCCCGCAGCCGACGCACCCAGCAGCAAGGCGGGCAGTGCCAGAACCACGGCAAACCCCGCGGCACCAAGTGCCGGCACAAAGGTCGCACGCAGCCCACGTACGGGGCGCACCGCAACAAGCACCAGCGCGATAGCCGCCATCAACATGAGGTACAGCGGGCTTTGCGTCAGGCACACGCACAGGACGCAGACGAACATCCCCACCAGGCGCACCGGCGCCGAAACGGAAGAAAGGGCGCGGTCGATAATCGACCCGCCCTTGCGTGCGCCACCGCCCAGGCGAACCCGCTCAAGCAGGCTCGCCAGGTGCAGGACGTTCTTTTGCATCACGCGATGACGAGCGCCCGTGGGCTCGTATCGCTCCTCGGCCGCAAGCCAGCTAGGCAGCTCGACCGTCGCCATGGGCTCCGCTTTCCTTAACCGTCAGCGAAACCAGGCGGAATGCGATGGTGAGCACCGCCACGCCAATCACGCCCGAGAGGATATACATGGCAGCCTGACCACCAAAGCCAAGACCCTGCTCCTCGGAATAGGCCTGAAGATAATCGCCCGTGGGCAGTGCATCGGCAAAGGTCGGAGCGTCGAGACCGACCGAAGCCTGCAGGCTGTCGTCGCCAGCCTCCTGAACGGCAGTTGCGGCGCCCTCGGCGTCCCACTCACCCCAGGCGTCACCGGTAGCAAGCAAACCCAGCGGCGTAGCCACCACGAGCACGGCGACCAGGATGAGCGTGGGGACCAGCGAGGTCTTCTTGGCGGCTGCGCCCTCGGTCTCCAGCAGGCCGTCGGAAGCCTCGGGGCCGACGATAAAGCTCGGCGCCGTCTTCTTAATGAAACCGTAGATGGCGGCGGTTGCCACGCCCTCGACCACGCCGGCAACCAGCATATGCGGGATCATCATGGCAGGAATAGCAATAGACAGCGGGAAGGGGCAGTACAGCGGCGCGCCCGAAGCGTTGGTAAAGAGCATCGGCTGAATGCCAAACTCGATGGCAGCGCACAGGGCAGCCACGCACAAGCCGATCCAGCCGCTCACGATGGCAGAAACCGAAGTGCCCCAGCTCTTGTCGTGCAGGCGGCCGTTGAGCGCACGGAACACGATGGCTGCCACAAACGGCAGCACAAATGCCATGTTAAAGCAGTTGGCGCCAAAGGACAGGATGCCGCCGTCGCCAAACAGCAGCGCCTGCAGCCCCAGCGCGACCGAGACAGCGATAGCCGCGGCCTCGGGGCCAAGCAGCAGCGCGATGAGCGCGCCGCCAACGGCGTGACCAGTGGTACCGCCGGGCAGCGGCACGTTGAACATCATGAGCAAAAAGGAGAATGCGGCGCAGATGCCCAGGAACGCCATATGCTCGCGATCGAGCGTGGCGCGTACCTTTTTGATGCAATGGACCCAAACGGGCACCATCGCCACCGCCATGAAGGCATCGGTCTGCGGGGACAGATAGTTGTCTGGAATGTGCATATACGCCTCCCGGTTATCGGCGCACGGAATTGCAACGCCGCTTAAATCACCTTGTCGGTGTTACGTATTGTCAGATTCGTAACACGCCGCGGGCTATCATAACAAAACGGCGCACTGCCGACAAAGCAGCACGCCGTTATGTAATGCGCGTGTCATATATGCAGGCTCAGCAGCGCCTTATACCGGGCATAGCAGTCACGTAGGATTCGGCAGCAGCCACCGCTGACCCATACCCCAGCGCAGGACCTAGCCGCGGACCTCGCCGTTTACGCCCTTGCACACCTTGGTGACGATCTTCTGGTGCGCCTTTTCGACCTCTTCGCTGGTGAGCGTGTGGTCGTCGGAGCGATACGTAAGCGCAAAGGCCATGGATTTCTTGCCCTTGCCGATGCGGACCGGATCGCGGTAGACGTCGAACAGACGCACGCCCTCGAGCAGCTTGCCGCCGGCACTCGTAATACGGCGCTCAAGGTCCTCGCAGGTCACAGTGTTGTCGACCACGATAGCAAGGTCGTGCTCAACAGCCGGGTACTGCGAGAACTCGCGGTAGTTCTCCTGGTTGCGGGCGCCCTTGATCAGCTTGTCTAGATCGAGCTCAAAGGCAACGACGACCTCGTCGATGCCCATCGCCTCGCGCGCCTCGGGGTGGATCTCGCCAACCCAGCCCAGCACGGTACCGCCCGAGAGCACCTCGGCAGCACGACCCGGCTGCAGGAAGGCATAGCCCTCGCCCTCGACGGGACGGAAGCGAACCTTCTCGATGCGCAGCTGGGCAAGCAGCTCCTCGACAACGCCCTTGCCAAAGAAGAAGCGCAGCTTGCGGTACTTCATGTTCCAGGACTGCTCGCTCCACTGGCCCGAGAGCACACCCGCCACGGACTTGGTCTCCTTGGGCAGGCTGGCGTTCTCGCGACCGTGGAACAGGCTGCCGACCTCGTACAGGTGCACGTTGGGCGTACCGTGCGCCTCGTTGTAGGCCACGGACTGCAGCAGGCCCGGCAGCAGCGAACGACGCATCTCGGTCTGCTCGGCTACCAGCGGGTTCATGAGCACCACGGGGCAACCGCGGCCCTCGGTGGACATACCGATCTTCTCCAGGTCACCCGGGGCAGCAAAGCCAAAGGTCGTGGTCTCGTTGAGGCCGCAGGCGCGCAGGATCTCGCCGACCTTACGGGTGAGCTTCTGCTCGCGGGTCAGGCCGCCAATGTGGTTCTTGGCAGCCGGGATGGTCGCCGTCACGCGGCCCATGCCCCACAGGCGCAGGACCTCCTCGATCAGGTCAATCTCGCGCGGCAGGTCGGGGCGGAAGCTCGGCGGGGTAACCATAAAGTCTTCGCCGTCGCGCTCGACGGTGCAGCCCAGGCGGGTGAGCGAGCGCTCGATAAAGTCGGACTCGATGTCGGCACCGCAGATGGCGTGCACGCGGGCCAGGCGCAGCTTGATGCTGTCGATGGTCTTGGGCGCGGGGAACACGTCCACATAGCCGGGGGCGACCTCGCCGCCGGCGATCTCCTCAATCAGCGCGCAGGCAATGTTGGCAACATCCACGCAGCCGGTCTCGTCAACCTGGCGCTCAAAGCGAATGGAGGCGTCGGAGATCAGCGACAGATCGCGGCTGGTGTGCGAGGTGCGACCGGCGTTGAAGCAGGCGCTCTCGACCATCACATCGACGGTATCGTCCTCGATCTCGGAATCCATGCCGCCCATAACGCCGGCCAACGCCACAGGGCGCTCGCCGTCGGTGATGAGGCCCATGCCGGCATCGAGCACACGCTCCTCGCCGTCGAGCGTCGTGAACTTCTCGTCCTGCTGGGCGGCGCGAACCACCACGCGGCGCCTGCCATCACGCTCGGCAAAGGTGTCCAGGTCAAAGGCGTGCAGCGGCTGACCGGTGAGCATCATCACATAGTTGGTGATGTCGACGATATTGTTGTGCGGGCGCACGCCCAGGGCGTTAAGGCGCTTGACCATCCAGTCGGGCGACGGGCCGACCTTCACGTTGCGCACGATGCGAGCGACGTAGCGGTCGCACAGGCCCTCGTCGGCGATCTCGACGGAAAGCTCGTCGTCGGTCGCGCGGCCGGTCTCGACCTTGATGGCGGGCAGCTCAACGTGGAAATCGCGGTCGAAGATGGCACCGGTTTCGCGGGCCATGCCGATCATGGACAGGCAGTCGGGGCGGTTGGGCGTGATCTCGCAGTCGAGCACGGTGTCGCTCGAGCCCACGTACTCGGCAAACGGCATGCCGCAGGGCGTATCCTCGGGCAGGATCATGATGCCGGAGTGGTCGCCGCCCAGGCCGAGCTCGCGCGCAGAGCAGTTCATGCCCATGGACACGACGCCGCGAAGCTTGCTCTTCTTGATCTTGACGTCGCCGGGAAGCACAGCGCCGATCATTGCCGTGACGATGTGGTCGCCAGCCTCAAAGTTCTGCGCGCCGCAAACGATCTGCAGCGGGGCGGGGTTGCCGTCGGCGTCGAGATTCTTGTCGCCCACGTCGACCGAGCACACATACATGTGGTCGCTATCGGGGTGCGGGGTCTTGGTGAGCACCTTGGCGGTCACCACATGGTCGAAGGACTCGCCCACGGTGTCGATCGCCTCGACCTCAGTGCCGGTACGGATGTATTCGTCCGAAAGGGTCTTAGGATCCTCCGGAATATCGATCATGGTCTTGAGCCAGTCGTAAGAAACGCGCATGTAGCTCTCCTAGTTCTTAATCTCCGCAAAGGGAGGAATATCAAATGAAGACGTTCGCCTTAGGGTTGTCCAGGTGCCCCAGGTTGGCGTGAAAGAGGAGCGACGCGTACTAAAGGTACGCGAGCGACGGTTTGAACGCCAAGATGGGGTGCCTGGGCAAGCCTAAAATTGGTTCAGGAAGCGCATATCACCTGTCATGAGCGTTCGCAGGTCGGGCAGGTCGTAGCGCAGGGCCGCGACGCGCTCGGCGCCAATGCCAAAGGCGAAGCCGGTGTACTTCTCGGGGTCGATGCCGCAGTTGATCAGGACGTTGGGGTCGACCATGCCGCAGCCCAGGATCTCGATCCAGCCGCTGTGCTTGCAGAAGTTGCAGCCCTTGCCGCCGCACACGTGGCAGCTCACGTCCACCTCGCAGGAAGGCTCGGTGAAGGGGAAGAAGTGCGGGCGGTAGCGCGTCTTGCGATCCTCGCCAAACATGCACTTAACAAAGTAGTCGAGCGTGCCCTTAAGATCGCCAAAGGTGATGCCCTCGTCAACGACCAGGCCCTCGATCTGGTTGAACTGCGGCAGGTGGCAGGCGTCGGCCGTGTCGGGACGGTAGACGGTGCCCGGGCAGATCATGTAGATGGGCGGCTTTTGCGACTCCATGGTGTGGATCTGCACGCCCGAGGTCTGGGTGCGCAGCAGCACGTCGGACTCGCCGTGAGCGTGAGCCTCGGGATGCGCGACGCTGCCGGGGTTGTTGTCGACCACATAGAACGTGTCGCGAGCCGAGCGGCTCGGGTGATCCATGGGCGCGTTGAGCGCGGTGAAGTTGTAGTAGGAGGTATCGACCATGGGGCCGGACTCGACGGTGTAGCCGATACCGCAGAAGATGTCCTCGGCCTCCTCGATGATCTGCTTGATCAGGTGCTGGTGACCGATCTGCGGACGGATGCCCGGCAGCGTGATGTCGACGGCCTCGTGCTCGAGCGCGTGCTTGAGGGCGGCAGCCTTCATCTCGGTGGTGCGCTCGTCGAGCATGCCCTCGATCAGCTGGCGCATCTCGTTGGCGCGTTTGCCCATCATGGGACGATCCTCGGGGGCGAGCTTGCCCATCATGCGCATCAGGCCGGTGATACGGCCCTTGCGACCGAGCAGCTCAACGCGCGCAGCCTCGAGCTTGGCAGCGTCGTCGGCGCCTGCGACGAGCTCCTTGGCCTCTTCCTCGAGTTTGACCAGATCATCAATCAGACTCATGTCTTCCCTTTCGTCTCTCGCGCATCTCGCTTGCCGGGGCGGCTAGCACCCGATAGCTGCGGATGTGCGGCCCGGTTCGGTAACAAAAAACCGCCCTCGGGCATGTACATTGCCCAAGGACGGTTGAATTCCGCGGTACCACCTTGTTTGCCCCGGCGGATGTCTGGCCCGCCGTGCCCACTCTGCGCCCCTTGTCGCGAGGCTCACGGCTTCCCTACTGGGGCTTCGCTGCCACCGGCCGCGCGCCCGTTGAGGTCGCTGCTCGGGAGTGAACGCTTGGCCCTTGCCACCGCAGGAAGGCTTGCAGCCCATGACCTTCCCTCTCTTGCCGGCGACACGGCGGGCAAAACCCTCTCCGTCAACGCATTGGGCTATAGGATAACACATTTCGCGGGCGCATCGCCGCGTTCCGTTTTGTTCGCGCTGGGTACAAGGCAGGTAGCTGTGCAAACTGGCCGTGCACCCGTCTGCGGCGCTCGGCCTGCGAGATTAAGGATGCGGTATGGGAAAGAAACTCGATAAGAAGGCCAAGGCCGCCGTGGCAAAGGCTGCCAAGGGCGTCAAGGCTGCTAAAGTCGACAAGGCCGTCAAAAAGTTCCGCAAACTCGAGGGCAAGCTGTGGACTCGCGAGTACCTGCTCAAGATTGCCGAGTTCGATGGAGCGACGATTGCTCCTGCCAACGGCGCTGCCGCCCGTGCCGACGCCATGGGCACGCTTGCCGGCGAACATCACAAGCTACTGACCAGCGAGAAGTCCGTTGAGCTCGTACGCTCGTTAGCGCGCGAGACGGTTGCAGGCGGCAAAATCGACGACCCGCAGCTGCTCGACGAGATCCGCGTGCTCGGCCGCGACCAGCGCGAGGCAAGCGTTATTCCTACCGAGGAGGCCGAAGCCTGGACCAGGCTCACCTGCGAGGCCGACGCCGTGTGGCACAAGGCCAAGACGGCCAACGACTGGGCGAGCTTTGAGCCCTATGTGGATAGAATCGTCGCCCAACTTAAGCATCAGGCCGAACTCATGGACCCCAAGCGCGACCCATACGACGTTTGGCTCGACCAGTACGAGCGCGGCCTTTCTGCCGAGAGCTTCGACGCGTTTTGCGAGGAGGTCAAGGCCACGGTCGTGCCGCTCGTGCACGCCATCGGCGAGCGCGGCCAGCAGCCCGATGCCGGCTTTTTGCACGCCCGCGTGCCCGAGGCCGCCCAGCGCGCCATGAGCTTCGACCTGATGAAGCTCGTCGGCCTGAACCTGGACGACACCACGCTTGCCTTTACCGAGCACCCGTTTAGCGAGGGCTTTGCCGTGGGTGACGCGCGCATCGCGACACACATCTACGAGGACGATTGCATCTCCAACGTCTACAGCATCATCCACGAGGCGGGGCACACCATGTACGAGCTGGGCGTCAATCCCGCCTATGCGCGCACGTGCCTGGAGGGCGGCACCTCCATGGGCATCCACGAGAGCCAGAGCCGCTTTTTCGAAAACACCGTGGGTCGCAGCCGCGCCTTTATGGGACCGCTGCTCGAGGTGCTGCGCCGCCACGCACCCGAGGTCTACGGCGACGTCGACGAGGACACGCTCTACCACGCCGTGAACATCGCGCAGCCTTCGCTGATCCGCACCGAGGCCGACGAGCTCACCTATCCGCTGCACGTTATGGTGCGCTACGAGATCGAGCGCATGCTGTTTGCCGGCGAGGCTACGGCCAAGGACATCCCCGCGCTTTGGAACCGCTTCATGGATGAGTACCTGGGCATTCCCGTTCCCGACGACACGCACGGCTGCCTGCAGGATACGCACTGGAGCGGCGGCTCGTTTGGCTACTTCCCCACCTATGCGCTGGGCAGCGCCTACGACGCCATGTTTGTGCCGGCCATGTGCCGCGACGGCGTCGACCTTACCGGCGCCTGCGCGAGCGGCGACCTGACACCCGTCCGCGCCTGGCTGGGCGAGCACATTTGGCAGTGGGGCCGCGCCAAGGACGCGCCGGAGCTCATCAAGGGCGCGTGCGGCATGGCGTTCGATGCCCGCTACTACTGCAGCTACCTGCAGGACAAGTTCACCACGCTGTACCAACTGTAAAGCTTAGGCGACACGCCAACGCAAAGGGGCGCCGCAGGATCTATCCCGCGGCGCCCCTTTACACCCAGCCACCAACCCGACAGTTAGGGACGTTCCTATTGTGCCGGCAGAAAAGGAACGTCCCCAAGTGCCAGATTGGCCGCGTAACTAAAGAGCCTCGAGCGCGTTGGCGATGCGCTTCATGGCAGCATCGGCGGATGCTTGGTCGGGCGCCTCGGCCAGCACGCGGATAACCGACTCGGTTCCGCTCTTGCGCACGAGCACGCGGCCCTCGCCCGCCAGCGCGGCCTCGGCCTCGGCGATCGCGTTCTGCACGCCCATGTTCTCGAGCGCGGCATCCTTGTCCGCCACGTGCACGGCCACCTGCGCCTGCGGCAGCAGTTTGCACGGAGCCGTGAGCTGCGAGAGCGTCTCGCGCTCGGCACGAATCACTTCCATCACACGCAGCGAGGTCATAATGCCGTCGCCCGTGCGCTCGATATCGCCAAAGATCGTATGGCCCGTCTGCTCGCCGCCCAGGCTGTAGCCGCCCTCGCGCATCTTGGCATACACGTGACGGTCGCCCACGCCGCTGGTCACGGCGCTCAGTCCGGCAAGCTCCAGCGACTTGAGCAGACCAAAGTTGCTGGCGATCGTCGGCACCACGGTACCGCCCGAGAGACGCCCGTGCTTGTTCAGGTACACGCCGCACACGTACAGGATCTGGTCGCCGTCGACCACGCGGCCGCGCTCGTCCACGGCCAGGCAGCGGTCGGCATCGCCGTCGTAGGCAAAGCCCACGTCCAGACCCTGCTCCACCACGTGGCGCTGCAGGCGCTCCATATGCGTGGAGCCGCAGTCGACATTGATGTTAAAGCCGTCGGGCGCGGCGTTGATCACGCGCACGTCGGCACCGAGCGCGTCAAACACCGGCTTGGCCACCGAGGAAGCCGAGCCGTTGGCGCAGTCGATACCGATCTTGACGCCCTGCAGCGAAAAGTTCGCACTTGCAATGAGCGAAGCAATGTAGCGGTTGCGACCCTGCATGTAGTCCACCGTGGCGCCGATGTGGTTACCCGTGGCCAGCGGCACCTCGCTCTTGCCATCGATATAGTCCTCGATAAGCTCCAGTACGTCCTCGTCCATCTTAAAGCCGTCGCTGTTGACGAGCTTAATGCCGTTATCGCAAAACGGGTTGTGGCTCGCGCTGATCATGATGCCGCAATCGAAGCAGCCTTCCACGGTCTGATGCGCTACGCCCGGCGTGGGGATCACGTGCAGCATATAGGCGTCCGCACCGCTCGCGACCAGGCCGCTCACCAGCGCCGCCTCGAACATGTAGCTCGAACGACGCGTGTCCTTGCCCACGATCACGCGTGCCTTGCGCTCGCGGTTGGCACCGTAATACCAGCCCACAAAACGGCCAATCTTATAAGCGTGCTCTACCGTCAGCCCAACGTTGGCCTCACCGCGAAAGCCGTCGGTGCCAAAGTACTTCATGCGCTCTCCTTACAAAATAGGGGCGAACAGATTGCCTGTCCGCCCCAAAATGGTACTCGATTATCTGCGCTACCAGAAAAACCCTACGCCGACGCGCTGTCGCGAGCCGCCTGGCATGTAGGAGTCTGACGCAGCGTAAGCGGCTTGTCCCCCGCCTCGGCCGACGTGGTCAGCGTATACGTGATCGTCGTCGTCTCGCCAGCATGCAGGTCAACGGTTCCTGAATAGCAGGGAACTCCGTGCCAAGTGGCAGCGAACAGTCCAAACTGAGTCCCCTCGACGGTTAGATCGGTAATGCTGCCGCCTGTCGGCGCAAACAGTGATACATACAAGCGCTCATCGTCACGCGAGGTCCCAGGCGCGCTGGCCGCTACGTAGTCGGGCAGCTTACCTGCCTCCTCCTGCGTCATGATGTTCGTCAGGGTAACGGTGATGCGATACGAGCAAGCGCCGTCGCCGTTCTTCACGCCCTGACCAATCTGCGTATCGGCGTTCAGATACCAGTCGAGCTTGGAGAAGCTCAGGTTGTTAAAGTAGACACCAGCAACGGGATCTTCACTCGGGTCATCCGGATCGGGCAGTGAGGCGTCGATGTTCATCTCCTTGATAGCGTTCTGCTCGTCATCGTTTTTCATCCACGCGATCAGGCGGCCCTCTTCGGCACCGCGCTCAACGGCGCTGACAAGGTTCGCAACATCGACGTCGCCGATACCGCCAAGGATCTTGTCAAAGGCAGCGCTGGCGACGGATGCAAAGATGCCGTCCGACTCCTCGACCGGATAGTTCCAGTACACATCATGCATAAGCACCTTCGCCGCGTTAGTACCGTCAACGACTGTACCGTCGGGCAGTGAAACATTACCCACGAGGCCCAACAGATACTGCAGGAATACCGGATCGATACCAATGACGCCATCGACGTCCTGACCATATTCAGACTTCCACAGCGCGGCGACACGCTGTGAATTACGGGGCCAGTCGGGCGAATAGGTGTTGCCCGAGATGTATAGGTTGCTGTGGTCACCAAACAGCGTCTCATCTTCTTCGTCGACGCTCTCAACCGCCTCGTCTTTGCTGCGCGCAATGCAGGGAACAAACTCGCCAATCGACATCTGGCCGTCGGTGACCGAAATCAGACCCTGCGAACCGCCAAAGCCGCCGCAGGCACGAATCTCGACGTTGTTCATGGCGTACATAAGGTAGTTGCGCGTCTGGCCGTTGGCGCCGAGCATCTGGGGAAGGACGGGGGCAACCTTCTCCGCCGCGTCAACCGCGCCGTTGAGGGTGGCAAAGCCGTCCTTGGCCTTATCGACCAGCTCGGTCACCTGAGAAATATGAGTATCGCCAATGCCCTGGATCTTCTCGTTGGCGCTCTTGAACACCTTCGAGCTGCTGGAAAGCGAATCGGCGACCGCCTGCAGCGCGGACACGTTAATCATGCCGTCCTGGAACAGTTTGCCGGGCGTAGCCTGCGAAAGGTTATCGGCCATGGGAACCAGCGCATTGCTCGAGACATCGGACAGGGCGTCAATCATGGTGCGGGCCGCATTGATATCGCTGCCATACACCGGGATAAACGAAGCCGCCGCCCACAGCGGGCTCGAGGTCTCCGCCTTCATGCTGTTGCAGAGCTCATCGATCTTCTTCGCGTCGTCAGGCAGCGTCGAAAAATCGCCCGACGTGACCTTGTCCTTAAGGCCACCGACGATCTCGACAGCCTCCTTCGCTTCGCTCTTTACGGTCTTTGCCGAGTTAAGCAGCATAAAGCCGCTTGCGCCAAGCGCAACGAGAAGCACCGCGACCACAGCGGCAATAATGGCGCCGGTGTGACGCTTTTTGCGCTCGCCCTTGCGATGGCGATGACGGACCAGACCGTCAGAGGTCGAACTCGACGAAGCGTCGCTACCGTAGTTCAAGCCAAAATCGTAATAATCTTCCTTGGAACCCGAGCCCGCAAACTCGGCGCCGCTATCATCCAGGCGGGCGAACGTGCCAGTCTCGGAGGCGCCGGTGTAAATCGTGCCAAGGTTACCTGTAAGCCCCGCGCCACCGGAAGAGGGAGTATTGTTGGCGGCCTTGCCGGCATTAACGTTGCCGGCGGTATTCGCGGCGTTGGCAGCACCTGCGTTGTTCGCAGGTACCGAAGGAGCCCCGCTCGGCTGCGACGTGGAGGTTGCACCGCCCGCAAAGACATTCCCTCTTGCACGGCCGGTCTTTTTTGCCTTTTGAGACTGCTCGTACAGAGCGGTAAACATCGCTGTCTCGCCCGGGGACACGCGCTTACCGGAACCGCCCTGTCCAGCGCCGCCCGGCGTGCCGGCCTTACCAGCCCCGTTCGGACGCGGCGGAAGCCAACGCCGCCCGCTAGCGCTGCCTTAAAAGTTATTCCCAGCCATAAAGAAATCCTCGCAATTGAGTCGCAATGAAAAAGTCCATAACGTTACTAGTTTATGGCATTTTGAGCATCGACAGCTAAACTCCAGACACGGACATCAATTGGCGAAAATGCGGCACAACACCTTTTCCGTCTTGGCGGCGGCGCCAGCTACACCGTGAGGAACATCATCACGATGATCATGGCAAAGCCGATAAGGTCGGTCGGCAAAAACACCGTGCCCAGCATAACGGCGCTGGTGATGGTCGCCGAAACCGGCTCCACAGTTCCGATGAGGCTCGCACGCACCGAGCCGATGTCCTTAACGCCCTGCATATAGAGCATGTAAGCAAAAAACGAGCCGATAACCACGAACACCGCGAGCGCCTCGATGCCGGCAGCGTCGAGCGCCGGCATATGCGCCCAGGGCTGCACGAAGGCACATGAGACCACGCCCGCCGTGAGCATTGCCGAACCCGTGACGATGGGGCTGCCGTATTCGGGCAGGATCTTGGCGGGAATCACCGCCATACACGCGGCGCTGACCGCACACATAAGACCTGCTGCCAGGCCAAGCGGCGAGATATTCAGGCTGGTGGGGTCGCCGCCGGTGGCGATTAAAAAGGTTCCACCCAGAGCCAGGCCAATGCCGATGACTTCGCGAGTACGCGGCATGCGGCGATCGGTCACGCAGGCGTAGCCCATGATGATAACGAGCTGCAGGCACTGGAGCACCGTCGCGGTTCCGGCGTTCGTCAGGCGCACGGCCGAAAGATAGCAAAACTGGTTGAACAGCAGGCCAAAGGCGGTAAAGAGCAGCAGCTGCTTGCGATCGGCGGGTGTGGTCCAGAGCTTAATCAGGCGCTCGCGGTCGCGCGTAACAACCACGGCCATAAAGAGCAGGCCGGCGAGAATCTGTCGTATGCTCATAAGCCACAGCGTATCGACATGGTAGGTATCGAACAAAAAACTCGCGCTGGTACCCGAGAAACCCCAAAACGAACCGCCCACCAGCGTGGCTAAGACGCCCGTGATCATCTTGCGCGTCGAAGCGCTGTTCAGGCGCTCGCGCCAGGCGCGGCGGGTGCTACGGCTGAGCTCGTCGGTGCCCTCGGGCACATCAATGTTCGATATATCGGTCATCGGCACCGAAGCCCCTGCGCCTTTGACCTGCTCGACACGCTCTTTGCTCATTCCACTCCCCCGAAACAGCCTGGAAACAATTCGGCTTACCTTACCACGGCGAAGTCACCAGCTGGAGGCTTGTCCGCTTATCGGTAGGACAATTCCGCAGGCGTCTTTCCATAGCTCGATACCGCAATGGCCTTGCATTATGCGACAGCCAAATCGCGGCAGCAGGCTCTTTTGAGATGGATATGACAAAGCCCCCGAATTCCACAATGTAAGCGATTTTTAAAAATGTTCTTGCCACCGAGTTCAGGCTCCGTTATATTATCCCTTGCGCGCTTGCGCACCCTTGATCGGGCGTTTAGCTCAGGGGGAGAGCGCTTCCCTGACACGGAAGAGGTCAGAAGTTCAAATCTTCTAACGCCCACCAAATGTTCGCAGCCCAGAGGCTATGTCCTCTGGGCTGTTTTGTTTTATGTCGCCAAATCCGCTGGCTGCTCCAACCGCCCAAGCAACCACCCTGCCCATGCACAAAACCGCGTCAATAGCCACCGAGGCCGAGGCCAACGCGTCTCGAACCCATCCAAGCCGCAACTTCTCGGCAAAACGCCGCGATGTCTGCGCCCTGCGGTATCCTTGAGCCACTTGCACCTGCAGCACCAAGGAGCCGCCATGCGCACCGAGCTCGATGTCCCCTTTTCGCACAAAGAAGAAGCCAAGGCGCTGGGCGCCAAATGGGACCGGACCAAGAAGATCTGGTATGTGCCCAGCGGCGTCAACCCCGAGCCCTTTGCCGAGTGGCTGCCCGGTGTTGACCGATCCGACCCCTCAGCGCCGTATATATATCTAGTACTGGGCAAGCGCGAGTGCTGGAAGTGTCACAAAGAGACCTCGGTCGCGACCTTCGGCATTCCCTATCGAGCCGATAACGACGAGAGCATCGCCATCGCGCACGCGCCCAACGAAGCCGGGCACATTGCCATCGACACGGCCAACGCCAACGCACTCGCCATCGTGCCCGCTCTTGGCTGCGTGCCGGGCGAGATCCGCGACTACCTTCATAAGCGCTGCGGCTACAAGCCCGTAGGCGCGCGAGCCTCCAAAGCCCCGTCGCTCGGCAACACGTGCACCAGTTGCGACGCGCTGCAAGGCAGCCGCTATCTGTTCGAGGAGCCCTCGTCCCCGTTTGCCCTCACTGCCATCAACAAGCTGCCGGCACTGGAGTTTATACGCGTCGAAGTTGCCGGCGTCTTTGGCGTCCCGCCCACGCGTACCGACTTTGACCAGGCGCTCTTTACCTGGGCACTCGACCATCACGCCGAGTTCCACAAGCAACTCGGTGAGGGGATTTATTTGTAGAGGCAAAAGACACTCGCAGCCAACTCCTCTGCATCACCTATCCCTCGTCGCCGGCGTCGTACACGATATCGAGGCCACAAACAGGGCATTTCTCCGGATACACCGGCATATGAACACCTGTCCGTTTTCTCACTTCGTCGCTGAGCCTGTCGCGCGCATCGATGAACCGAATGTCGAGGCACGGTATTTGCGAGCCGCAGCAAGGGCAGGTGACGACAAACGACCCGCAATCAACCTCTACGCTCGGAAACATTTTGTTGTCTATAAGGGCACACGGCAGTTTTCCGTACTTCCCCATCGCAATATCGCCTCGCCAGCTCACGCTCGCTCCCCTCTCGCTATACAAATCAGGAAGAGCATGCACCGGCAGGCGTGCGCGAGATTGCATCGCCACGCGATCCGATCAAACAACACGATCGTAAAAGACCGCCAAAGCCAAATACGCTAATACGGCAGAAGCCCCGCCTTTTCACGCTTCTTTTCCGAGCGATCGAACTCAATGCAATGGGCCTCAAGAAACACCGTATTGGGTCCAAACCATCCGTTTTCGAGCTCGAACCGCTCAACAAACGCAAGGCCGAGCACCTTATAGCTCACCTCGGTTGCAAGTATGACTCCGACTGGGACGCCACATTCCATGCAGTTGAGCATTTTACGGTTGTGATTCTGGTCTCGAAAACCAACGGTGCCCGGCGCTTGAACCGAGTACTTAATGACCCACGTACCGTCATCCAAATAGAGCGGAGGCACATCGTTGATGCTCTCGGTTTGCCGCTGGCGCGCTTGTACCCCGCTACCCCACTCCCCTGTATACTGATGTAGCACGTGTTTCGTCCGGGCTTGTTGGGCCGGATTGTTCATGGGAGGGTCTTATGGCTGCTTCGAATCCGCCTAAGGGGAGCGTTTCTTCTTCGTCCATCAAACCGGTTACGCGCAAGGCCGTGCGCTGCCAGCGCGAGGTCGCTTGGCTTGTCACGCAGGCAGCGGGCAGGCTTGTGGCGACCACTCAGGACGTCAATGCGCCTACACCGAGCTTTGTGTTAGCGGCGGCGCTGGATTTTGTGCGCCAATTGGAGCTTGCCGCACAGGATGCCAACGGCCACCTCGACTACCAGAATGTTATGGCGCCCGACCTGCAAACGTTCTGCCACATGGCCAAGTTGCCCGCCGCGCCCAATGCGCTTTCGGACGCAGGCTACATGTTTACGCTCTCGGGCGCGGACCTTATCCGCGACACCTATGCATACTGCAGCGAGCTCGCCGAGCGCAGCGTCTTTGGCGCGGCTGAAGTCAAACCGGGAAATGTCATCAAGCTGGTTCTTAGGCTGTTCTTGATGAATGGCACCGCAGATATCAATGCCAAAGTCGGAGAATAGCAGTGGCACCGGGTCGGGAAGACAATCCCGGCCCGGTGCCACCTAATATCATTTGCTGCCGTTGGCTTTACGCCGCCGCGAACACTCCCAAGCCCGTTCCGATGATGCAGATCGCAAAGATACCCAAGATGATCCAAATGGTCTTGACGCCCTTCTTGTACAGGGCGACGCAGGCAAAGGTTGCCAGCAAGGGCAGCAGACCGGGGAAGATCGAATCGAACAGATCCTGCAGGACAATCTCCGAACCACCCACGTCAAAGGTCAAAGCCGTGGACAGCGAGACCTGTGCCGCAATCATGGCGCCGATAACGGTCATTCCGAGGACACCAGCAGCATGCGTCATGCGAGACATAAGGTTGTTCTCTTCGGACTGCTGCAAGAACTTGGTTCCCAGGTCGTATCCCAGATGGGCGGCGACGATACGCGTTGCAAAGTTAATCACCGAGTAGATGAGCGCGTACACGATGGGGCCGAGCGGGTTGCCCGTCGAAGCGATACCAATACCAATGCCGGCGGCGACCACGCGGAACGTACCCCAGTAGAACGAATCGCCAATGCCGGAAAGCGGTCCCATGAGGCCGACCTTCATGGCGTTAATCGAGGACGTGTCGAAGTTCTTATCGGCAGCCGCCTGCTCTTCCATCGAAACCGTTAGGCCGGCTACAAACGGAAGCACATGAGGCGTGATGTTAAAGAACTCGGTATGGCGATCGAGCGCCGCATAGTAATCGTCGTCGTTGGGATAGATCTTTCGCAGGGGCTTCTGAATGGTGTACATGAAGCCCATTGCCATCATCTTGTCGTACGACTGAGAGCACTGGCTCGTAAACTGGCGAAGGAACATGCTCCGATACATATCGGGAGTCATAATCGCATCCTTCTTGGCCTCTTTGAGGTCGGCGTTCTGGGTAGCCATTAGAAGTCCTCCTCTTCATCTGCAGCAACCGCCTGCGAACCGGACGAGCCCTCGCGGAAGGCCAGGAGCAGCGCGACGCAAATGGCAGCTGCGGCGACGCCGACCACGTCCATCTTGAGGTAGATGACCATAATGAAGCCGATGAACAGCCAAGGAAGCAGCTTGTTGTCGCCCATGGTCCTAATAAGAAGAGCGAAGCCGATGCAGACCATGACGCCGGACGCAACGTTGAGGCCGTCCATCACAAACTGCGGAATCGCGTTGAGCGCATTGTTGATGAGGTCGGCACCAAAGAACAGCGAGCCAAACACCAGCAGTGCAGACGGAATGCCAATCGACAGAGGCACGATGGTCAGATGGTACAGATTCGCCTTGGCAAGATCGCGATTTGCCAGAGCGGTCTCAATCTTCTTGCAGGCAAAGGCACCCGGAACGGCGTAGCAGAAGTTGCGCCACACCTGAAGGAAGACGGAGACGGGAAGGGCGAGCGCGACGGCAGTTGCCGTGCCCGTACCCGTAATGACGGCAAACGCGCAGCCAAGCACGCCGGAGGCATAGACCTCGGGAGGAACCGCCGCGCCGACCATGATGGCGCCCATGAACATGGACTCCAAAGCAGCGCCGACGATAACGCCCTGCTGGACATCGCCAAGGATCAAGCCGACAAACAGGCTCGTAAACAACGGACGACCAAGCATCGTAATGCCAAATAATTGCTCGTCCATGGACGCAATAAATGCGACCAGTGCAACTAAAAGATACTGGACAACCATTTCGATCAACCCCAGAAACAAGTCTGCAGGCGAGGCATTCTGCGCAGCTCGCCTGCAGACAACCGCAGCAATTTGAGAGGATTAGTAGTTCATCTGGTGATAGTAACGACGCGTGGTGAGCGGGTGGTTACGGACGTGCTCGAGATGGCAGCTCAGACGCTCGGTGATGGTGTAGGTGACCATCGGGGAGACGATCTTGCGGAACTCGGGGTCGCTGAACGGCAGCTCGACCTCGGCGGTGTCGAACTTGTTCACGCGGACGTTGACGCCCTTCTCGTCGGCGAGCATGTGGGTGAAGTTGTCCACGCGGTCCATGAGCTTGCGGGTGTCGTCCTCGCCGTAGAGCATGATGAGGCTCGTGCCCTCCTCGCACAGCTCGATGGTGCCGTGGAAGAACTCGGCGGCGTGGATGGACTTGGTCTTGATCCACTGCATCTCCTCGAGGATGCACATGGCGTAGTCGTAGGCCTCACCCCAGAGCATGCCGGAGCCGATCACCATGTGGTAGTCGGTGTCCTTGAAGTCCTCGGCCATGGCGGCGCAGCGCTCGTCCTGAGCGTCCTTGGCCTTGATGAGGTACGGAGCGATGTTGCCGAACTCCTCCATGAAGGTGTCGTACTTGGGGAAGGCGCCGGCGTTCTTGAGGAAGCGGGCGACCAGCGTGATCTGGTAGGTGTAGATGGCCTCGCACAGGACGTCGTCCTCGGCGAAGCTGAAGAACTTGTAATCGGCGTACTCGGTGGCCGGGGTGTTGTCGTTGGAGACATACATCAGCGTGCGGGCGCCCTGCTCCTGGCAGAACTTGGCGGCCTCGATGATCTCGGGGGTGGTGCCGGTACGGGTGGAGAAGACGCAGACCGAGTCCTTGTTGAAGGTCTTGGGCGGGCATGCGAGGAACTCAGCGGCAATCTCGCAGTGGACGTCGACGTCGGCCGTGGTGGTCTCGACCCAATACTTCATCGGGAGTGTGTGGG
>URNJ01000006.1 GCA_900549215.1 uncultured Collinsella sp. | reverse complement strand
TGTTGTGCGGATCGAATCATGGCATAGACGCGCGTTCCCGTACCGCCAAAGCGCTCAAGCGCCTGCTCGATGGCTGTCAACGTCTCATCGTCAGCCACATCTTCAATGGCCAGCACGATGCCATCGGCAACGCTGCCGGCGTCATTTGCCTTCAAGTCGACCGGGCGGGGGAGTGCGGTGCCGGAAAGCCGGGCATAGGCCGCGATGGCATCCTGCAGGTCCCAGAGCAAAAAATCAAGATCGGCGCTCTTGGGAATACTGATATACGCAATGGTTTGCAGTGTTTTTGGTACATCGTCGCGTGCGGTCGTCTCCATGCCGCCTCCTTTCCGGTTGGTTTCCGTTTAGGTTACACCGTCTGGCGGCGCCTCGCCGCGCTATCCTAGTGCAACCCTTACGAAAGGAACGCCATGCGTCTGCCCATGAATACCTCGCTTGCCACGCTCAAGCCCTCCGGCATCCGTCGGATTAACGCGCTCGCCGTCCAGCATCCGGGATGCATTGCGCTCGCGCTCGGCGAGCCCGATTTTCCTACGCCCGATGTGATTAGCGCCGAGGTGACCGCCGCACTGGACCGCGGTGACACGCACTATCCGCCCAACAACGGTCGCCCCGCCCTGCGCGAGGCGTTATCTGCCTACATGGGGGACGAGGGCCTTACGTTTTCGGCCGACGAGGTCATTCTGACCGACGGCGCGACCGAGGCCCTGTCGGCAACATTCATGGCTATGCTCAACCCCGGCGACGAGGTCATCATCCCCACGCCGGTCTTTGGCCTGTACGAGAGCATCGTCGTGGCCAATCACGCCAAAGCGGTCTTTTTGGATACGGATCCTGCGCAATTCCAGATTGACGAGGACGCGCTTCGTGCCTGCGTGACGCCGGCGACTAAGGCCATCGTCATCTGCTCGCCCAACAATCCTACAGGCTGCATCCTCAACGCGGCATCGCTCGACGCCGTGGCGCACGTGGCAGAACGGGCGGGCATCTACGTGGTCTGCGACGACGTATACAACCGCCTCGTCTATGTGGATGGCTACGAGCGCTTCGCCCAGCGACACCCGGAGCTGCGTGAACAGACGGTCATCATCGAGAGCTTCTCCAAGCCCTGGGCCATGACCGGTTGGCGTTTGGGCTGGCTCGCAGCAGCAGCCCCCGTCATCGCCGAGATTGCCAAGGCTCACCAATACTTAGTATCGAGTGCCGTCTCCTTCGAAATGGACGCCGCAGCCCGAGCCCTCACCGTCGACCCAGCCCCCATGCTCAAAGTCTACCGAGCCCGTCGCGAACGCGTACTCGCAGCCTTAGACGCCATGGGCCTCGACGTAGTAGAGCCCGCAGGAGCCTTCTACACTTTCCCGAGCATCAAAAAGTTCGGCCTAACCAGCGAAGACTTCTGCATCAAAGCCATCAAAGAGGCCAACGTAGCCCTAGTTCCCGGAAACTGCTTCGGCACCGAAGGCCACATCCGCCTAAGCTACTGCGTCTCCGACAAAGACTTAGACGAAGGTCTCCACCGCCTGTCCACCTTCATTTCAACCCTGTAGTCCTCAGGGACGCAACACATCAGCCCACCGACAAAGGGTTATGCGTGGGGGCGTCAGCCAACGTAAAACCGGGCTGTCCCATAGTTGATGCAGGTACGCGCCGCCGAAGGCCAGGCGCAAGGTTTCCGTAGATTCCGCACGAGCCGGAAAGCACTTAATGTGCTTTCCGAGCGAGCCCAGGACCTGACCGAGCGGAAACCTTGCGCCTGGCCTTCGGCGGAGCGTGCCGGATGGTGGAATTGTGTGCAGCCCGGTTTTCCGTTGACCGACGCCGGGGTCCCCGCCATAATACTTTCGGTTCACGCACGAATCCGCTGCCAGAGACAGCCGGCGCAAACGGGTCTTACCCGCGAGCTTAATGGGATATCCCGCCAGCCGAGGTGGTCGAGTAGATATGTCTTCTCGCCCCCGTCGCTCATGCAGCGCGGGGGCTTTCTTTTTGGACATGCCCCCGTCACGTCCTTGTGGCGGACCGTGCCCGGAAAGAATTCGAGGAGGTGTAATTCATGCCCCAGCAGTACAAAATCGACAAGGTTGCAGAGATCGAGTCCCGTATCGCCGAGAACGCCGGTCTGTTCGTCGTCAACTACAACGGTCTGACGGTTAAGCAGGCTCAGGAGCTGCGTCATCAGCTTCGCGAGTGCGGCGCCGAGATGAAGGTCTACAAGAACAACCTGGTCAAGATCGCACTCAAGAACCAGGAGCAGCCCGAGCTCGACGAGATCCTCGCCGGCCCCGTCGCTTATGTGTTCTACGAGACCGAGCCGGTCGAGGCCGCTAAGACCCTTAAGGACTTCTCCGCTAAGTCCAAGGGCGTCCTTGAGATCAAGGGCGGCATCTCCGACGGCAAGGCCGTTTCCGCTGATGATGTTAAGGCTATCGCCGAGCTGCCCACCAAGGATCAGCTTCTCGGCCAGATCGCCGGTCTCATCTCCGGTTTCGCTCGCGACATCGCTGTCTGCGTCAACGGCGTTTCCTCTGGTCTCGCTCGTTCGATCCAGCAGGTCTCCGAGCAGAAGGCAGCCTAGTCGCTGTTTTCACCCGCGGCGGCAACGCCGCACCCCTGGCGCATTCGCGCCGTGTTTTAACTGATCTCCGTGCACAGACACGGAAACCGAAAGGACTTAGAAATGGCTAAGCTTACCACCGATGAGATCATCGATGCTCTTAAGGAAATGACCCTTCTCGAGGCTTCCGAGCTCGTCAAGGCTATCGAGGACACCTTCGGCGTTTCCGCCGCTGCTCCTGCCGCTGTTGTCGCCGCTCCCGCTGCTGGCGCTGCTGAGGCCGAGGAGAAGACCGAGTTTGACGTCGTGCTCGAGGGCTTCGGCGACAACAAGATCCAGGTCATCAAGGCCGTCCGTGAGCTCACCAACCTTGGCCTGAAGGAGGCCAAGGAGGTCGTCGAGGGCGCTCCCAAGGCTGTTCTCGAGGGTGCCAAGAAGGAGGACGCCGAGGCTGCCAAGGAGAAGCTCGAGGCTGCTGGCGCTGCTGTCACCCTCAAGTAATCAGGCTCTCTCGCCAGATTTCTTTGCAGACGGGGTTCGCATTGCGAGCCCCGTCTTTTTTGTTTTTTGGTCCCTCGACATCGGTTGCTCAAACTGCCATGTTCTGTGATTTGCGTCGTATCGGGTGCCCTGCCGTTGGGTAATAAAATTGCACCATTCGAGCAATAATTTGCGTTGACCTGCTGAAGAATTGTCTCTGCCTTGTAGCGACATATAGTTCCAGCGGTAAGATGCTTGGGTATCGCAATTTGGTCTGCGGCTGTGTGCCGCACGCATGGGGCGCTTTTGCGCCTGCGAAAGGATCTTTGAATAACATGAAGGCAATCATCCCCGCCGCCGGTCTTGGCACGCGTTTTCTGCCTGGCACCAAGTGCACGCCCAAAGAGATGCTGCCGGTGCTCGACAAGCCCGTCATTCAGTACGTCGTCGAGGAGGCGCTCGACCCCGAGGAGGTCGACGATGCCATCATCGTTACTTCTCCCGGCAAGCCCGAGCTGCTGAACTACTTCCAGCCCGATCGCTCGCTCGAGAACCTGCTGCGCGAGCGCGGCAAGAACGCCTATGCCGATGCCGTCGCCCACGCTGGCGGTATGCCGGTCGACTTCCGTTATCAGTACGAGCCCAAGGGCCTCGGCCATGCTATCCGCTCTGCTGCCGACGCCGTGGCAGGGGAGAACTTCCTGGTTCTTCTGGGCGACTACGTTGTGCCTAACCGCGACATCTGCGACAAGATGCTCGCCGTTTCCAAGGAGCACGGTGGCGCTTCTGTTATCGCCGTTGCCGCGTGCGCTCCCGAGGAAGTCAGCCGCTATGGCGTTATCGCCGGCGAGCGCGTCGGTTCGCTCGAGGGCGCCGAGGGCGTTGCCGATGCCGAGCCGGGCGCTGTCTGGCGCATCGGCGGTCTGGTCGAGAAGCCCGCTCCCGAGGCTGCTCCGTCCAACCTGTACATCGTCGGCCGCTATCTGCTGAGCCCGCTGGTCATGGACCTGCTGGCCGATCAGCAGGCTGGTAAGGGCGGCGAGATCCAGCTCACCGACGCAATGGCCCGTTCGCTCGATCGCGAGGCCATGTATGCGGTCGTCATCGACCCGCTGTCGGGCTACGACACCGGCACTCCCTCTGGCTGGATGGCCACCAACGCCCTCATGGCTGCAAGCGACCCTCGCTTTGCAAGCGCCTTCTGGGACGCCATCGACGAGCGCGGCGGTTTGATGCGCAAATAAGCCTTCGGGCATCGACATTTACGGGCGCGGACCTCGGTTCGCGCCCGTTTTTTATAAGAGCTGCGATTGCCGGCTCTCTGTTCACAGAAAATATATGAACAGATGTTCGATACGCATACATCTACCTGCGTGTTTTCTATCGAAAAACTTTGCTACTCCAAAAACTCAATCGCGTCAAGGCTTTTCTTGCCCAACGGTCGGTACCTGATAAACTATTAGGTTGCGATAACTGGCGAAGCTATGCCTCGCCAACCCACCGAGCATTTCCGTGAAGGAGGAAAAACCTGGTGACCTACGCATACACTGCCACTGAGCGCAAGCGCGTCAGCTTCGGGAAAATCCCGGAGGCCATGGAGCTCCCCAACCTTATCTCTGTTCAAAGGGAATCCTTTGAGCGTTTTAAGGACGAGGGCCTTCGTGAGGCGTTCAAGGAATCCAGCCCCATCCAGAGCCAGAACCATGTTCTCGAGGTTACCTTCGGCGAGCATCAGTTCGGCGACCCCGCGCACACCGTCGAGGAGTGCCGCGAGAAGGACATGACCTATCAGGCCCCGCTTCTGACCGACGTCCGTCTCACCAACAAGGAGACCGGCGAGATCAAGGAGCAGCTCGTCTTTATGGGCGACTTCCCCATGATGACCGATCAGGGCACCTTCATCATCAACGGTACCGAGCGTATCGTCGTCTCGCAGCTTGTCCGCTCCCCGGGTGTGTACTACAGCTCCGAGATGGATTCGGGCAAGCAGATCTACAAGGCCCAGATCATCCCGTCCCGCGGTGCTTGGCTCGAGTTTGAGGTCGACAAGCGCGACCAGCTCATGGTCTCCATCGACCGTAAGCGCAAGCAGAGCGCCACGATGTTCCTGCGCGCCCTTGGCATTGCCGTCACCAACGACGACATCATCGAGCTGCTCGGCAACTCCGATGTGATTAAGCGCACCCTGGAGCGCGATACCGCCCTCACCCGCGAGGATGCCCTTATCGAGATCTACCGTCGCCTGCGCCCGGGCGAGCCTCCCACCGTGGACGCTTCCCGCAGCCTGCTCGAGGGCCTGCTCTTCAACCCGCAGCGCTACGATCTGGCCCGCGTCGGTCGTTACAAGGTCAACAAGAAGCTCAACCTCACCACCGAGGAAGAGGTCACGGTGCTCACCGACGAGGATATCGTCGCGACGCTGCGCTACCTGCTGTCCCTCGCTGCCGGCGAGCAGGGCTTCAAGGTCGACGACATCGACCACTTTGGCAACCGCCGCATCCGCACCGTCGGCGAGCTCGTCGCCAACCAGTTCCGTATCGGCATGAGCCGTATGGAGCGCGTCGTCCGTGAGCGCATGAGCTCCCAGGACATCGACGAGATTACCCCGCAGTCGCTCATCAACATCCGTCCGATCGTGGCCTCCATCAAGGAGTTCTTCGGTTCCTCGCAGCTCTCGCAGTTCATGGACCAGGCGAACCCCCTGACCGGTCTGACCCACAAGCGCCGTCTGTCCGCACTCGGCCCTGGCGGTCTTGCCGGCCACAAGTCCGGCTCCAGCCGCCGGTGCCCAAAGGGCCGCCCCCAGCCGCCGCACCAACGTGTCGACGGCCGTCCGCGACGTCCACAACTCGCACTACAGCCGCATGTGCCCGATCGAGACCCCCGAAGGCCCCAACATCGGCCTGATCGGCTCGCTCGCCCTCTACGCCCGCGTCAACGAGTACGGCTTCATCGAGGCTCCGTTCCGTCGCGTCGAGAACGGCGTTGCCACCGACCAGATCGACTGGATGACCGCTGACGAGGAAGAGAAGCACGTCATCGCGCCGGCCAACACGCCGCTCGATCCCAAGACCAATGAGTTCATCACGACCGATGCCGAGGGCAAGCTTGTTCGCCCGCACACCGTGATCGCCCGTACCCGCGACTTCGACGGCTCCTTCGGCGCTCCCGCCGACGTGCCTGTCGAGGACGTCGACTACATGGACGTCTCGCCGCGTCAGATGCTCTCCGTCGCAGCCACGCTGATCCCGTTCCTCGAGCACGACGACGCCAAGCGTACGCTGATGGGCGCTAACATGCAGCGTCAGGCCGTGCCGCTGGTTCACCCTGCCGCTCCCTATGTCGGTACCGGCATGGAGCGTCGCGCCGCTCTGGACTCCGGCGAGGTCACCCTGGCCAAGAACGCCGGCGAGGTCATCTTTGCCGACGCCGCCAAGATCATCGTCAAGCATGCCGGCGGCATGGACGAGTATCACCTGGCCAAGTACCAGCGCTCCAACCAGTCCACCTGCATCAACCACCGTCCGCTCGTGCGCGTCGGTGACACCGTTGAGCAGGGCGAGCCCCTGGCTGACGGTCCCTCGACCGATCATGGCGAGCTCGCACTGGGCCAGAACCTCACCGTGGCATACATGCCGTGGGAAGGCTTCAACTACGAGGACGGTATCGTCGTGTCCGAGCGCCTGGTGGCCGAGGACCTGCTGACGACCATCAACATCACCCGTCACGAGATCGACGCCCGCGACACCAAGCTCGGCCCCGAGGAGATCACCCGCGAGATCCCGAACCTCTCCGAGGACATGCTTGCCAACCTCGACGAGGACGGCATCATCCGCATCGGCGCCGAGGTCGGCCCTGGCGACATCCTGGTCGGCAAGGTCACGCCTAAGGGCGAGAGCGCTCTGACCGCCGAGGAGCGCCTCCTGCGCGCCATCTTCGGTGCCAAGGCCCACGACGTCCGCGACACCTCCCTTAAGATGCCTCACGGCGCTTACGGCCGCGTCATCGACGTCGTCCGCTTTAGCCGCGAGAACGGCGACGACCTGGCCCCCGGCGTCAACGAGCAGGTGCGCGTCTACGTCGCCCAGCGTCGTAAGATCCAGCAGGGCGATAAGATCGCCGGCCGCCACGGCAACAAGGGTGTTATCTGTAACGTTCTGCCGGTCGAGGACATGCCCTACATGGCTGACGGTACCCCGATCGACGTTATCCTCAACCCGCTGGGCGTTCCTTCGCGTATGAACGTCGGCCAGCTGCTCGAGTGCCACCTTGGCTGGGCTGCTGCCTGCGGTTGGGATACCGAGCAGGCCGACTCCGACAAGTACGTCCCCGGTCCGTTCTTCACCGCCACGCCCGTCTTCGACGGCGCCAAGGAGGATGAGATCGCCGAGGTCATCCGTCGTGCCAACAAGAACATGCTCAACAAGGCCACCGCTGCCTTTGGCGATCACATGCGCCCCGAGTTCGTCACCCAGCTTGACGAGCGCGGCAAGACCCGTCTGTTCGACGGCCGCACCGGCGAGGAGTTCCGCGAGCCCATTACCGTGGGTACGTCCTACATCCTCAAGCTCGGCCACATGGTCGACGACAAGATCCACGCCCGTTCGACCGGCCCTTACAGCTTGGTTACCCAGCAGCCTCTGGGCGGCAAGGCCCAGTTCGGCGGCCAGCGCTTCGGCGAGATGGAAGTTTGGGCACTGTACGCTTACGGTGCTTCCAACGTCCTGCAGGAGATCCTGACCGTCAAGTCCGACGATACCGTGGGCCGCGTTAAGACCTACGAGTCCATCGTCAAGGGCGAGAACGTTCCTGTCCCGGGTATCCCCGAGTCCTTCAAGGTTCTCGTCAAGGAGATCCGCTCCCTCGCGCTGGACATCGAGCCCATGCACGATGCCGACGAGGATGCCTCCGCCCCTGTGACCGCCGAGGAGACCTCCGCTCTCGACGACCTGGCTGCGCTCGCCGGCGTTGACGCCGACGTCGAGGCCGAGGATGCCGAGACCGCCGAGGCACCCGAGGCTGTCGCCGCCACGACCACTGATAAGGAGTAGTTGACTGTGGCAGATTTCGAAGCTACTGATTTTGACTCGGTAAAGATCTCCCTTGCCTCCGCCGACCAGATCCGTTCCTGGTCGCACGGTGAGGTCAAGAAGCCGGAGACCATCAATTACCGTACCCTCAAGCCCGAGAAGGACGGCCTGTTCTGCGAGAAGATCTTCGGTCCCGCCAAGGACTGGGAGTGCTCCTGCGGCAAGTACAAGGGCATCCGCTTTAAGGGCATCGTCTGCGAGCGCTGCGGCGTCGAGGTCACCTCGGCCAAGGTGCGTCGCGACCGCATGGGCCACATCGAGCTCGCCGCTCCCGTGTCCCACATCTGGTACTTCAAGAGCCCCACGAGCTTCCCGATGAGCCGTATGCTCGACATCAAGTCCAAGGACCTCGAGAAGGTTCTGTACTTTGCCAGCTACATCATCACCGAGGTTGACTACGAGGCTCGCGAGGCCGACGCCGACGACCTGCGCGAGGAACTCGCCGCCGATCTGGAAGAGATCGATGCCGAGTGCGCCCGCCAGATCGAGTCCCTCAAGGAGCAGGGCGACCCCGAGAACTTTGACGAGTTCTCCGACGAGGAGCCGCTGACCCCCGAGGAGATCGCCTCTGGCATCGTCGACATCGAGGAAGAGTGCAAGGACGAGAAGCAGCTCCGCACGGACGCCTTCAACGCCTTCATGAAGCTCACCGAGCGCGACCTCATCTCCGATGAGCCGCTGTTCCGCGAGATGACCCGTTACTACTCCATGTACTTCAAGGGTGGTATGGGTGCCGAGGCCGTCCGCGACCTGCTCGCTGCCATCGACCTCCCCTCCGAGGCCGAGAAGCTCAAGGCCATCATCGCCGACGAGGATTCCCAGAAGCAGAAGCGCGAGAAGGCCGTCAAGCGCCTCGAGGTCGTTGACGCCTTCCTGAAGGGCGGCAACAGCCCCGCGAACATGATCCTGGACGTCATCCCGGTCATTCCGCCCGATCTGCGCCCGATGGTCCAGCTCGACGGCGGCCGCTTCGCCGCGTCCGACCTCAACGACCTGTATCGTCGCGTGATCAACCGTAACAACCGACTCAAGCGCCTGCTCGACCTGGACGCCCCCGCGATCATCGTGAACAACGAGAAGCGCATGCTCCAGGAGTCTGTGGACGCCCTGTTCGACAACGGCCGCCGTGGTCGCCCAGTCTCTGGCCGTGGCGGTCGCCCGCTCAAGTCGCTCGCCGAGGCCCTCAAGGGCAAGCAGGGTCGTTTCCGTCAGAACCTGCTGGGTAAGCGTGTCGACTACTCCGGCCGTTCGGTTATCGTTACCGACCCCAAGCTGCTGCTGCACCAGTGCGGTCTGCCCAAGACCATGGCGCTGGAGCTCTTCAAGCCCTTCGTCATGAAGCGCCTGGTCGAGCTCGGCAAGGTCGAGAACATCAAGGGCGCAAAGCGCGCTATCGACCGTGGTGCCACCTTTGTGTGGGACATCCTCGAAGAGGTCATCGACGGCCGCGTCGTGCTGCTCAACCGTGCACCGACCCTGCACCGTCTGTCCATCCAGGCCTTTGAGCCGGTGCTGGTCGAGGGCAAGGCTATCCACCTGCACCCGCTGGTCTGCTCGCCCTTCAACGCCGACTTCGACGGCGACCAGATGTCTGTCCACGTGCCGCTGTCCAGCCAGGCTCAGGCCGAGGCCCGCGTGCTCATGCTCTCTGCGAACAACCTGCGCTCGCCGGCATCCGGCAAGCCGGTCAACATCCCCTCGCAGGACATGATCATCGGTGTGTACTACCTCACCCAGGTCCGCGACGGCCTGCCCGGTGAGAACCACGTGTTCTCGAGCTTCGACGACGCGCTGCACGCCTATGACTGCCGCTCCGAGGTCGACATGCAGGCCAAGATCCAGGTCCGCGTGTCTGCCGAGAACGCCAACGTCATCAACGAGGACGGCACCCGTATCTTCCGTGTCAAGAACGGCAAGAACGAGTTTGTCGACTACGACGTCACCGGCAATAAGACCGCGCGCTTCGAGACCTCTATCGGCCGCATCATCTTCAACCGCCAGTGCCTGCCCGAAGACTACGAGTTCATGAACTACAAGATGGTCAAGGGCGACGTGGCCAAGCTGGTTGCGGACTGCTGCGATCGTTACCCCGAGGCCAAGGTCGGCCCGATCCTCGACGCCATCAAGTACTCTGGCTTCCACTACGCTACCCGCGCCGGCCTCACCATCTCGGTGTGGGACGCTCTCATCCCTGCCGAGAAGCAGGAGCTGCTCGACCGCGCCCAGGCCAACGTCGACCAGATCAACGAGTACTTCGAGGAGGGCTTCATCAACGAGACGGAGCGCCACATCGAAGTCGTTAACGAGTGGACCGCTTGTACCGATAAGGTTGCAGCGCTCATGCTCGACATGTTCGACGAGGAGAACCCGCTGTACATGATGGCCGACTCCGGCGCCCGTGGTTCTAAGACCCAGCTGCGTCAGCTCGGCGGCATGCGTGGCCTGATGGCAGACATGTCCGGCGAGACGATCGACCTTCCCATTAAGGCGAACTTCCGCGAGGGCCTGCTGCCGCTCGAGTACTTCATTTCGACCTACGGCGCCCGTAAGGGCCTGGTCGATACCGCATCCCACACCTCGGACTCTGGTTACCTGACCCGTCGTCTGGTCGACGTGGCCCAGGACGTCATCGTCCGCGAGGAGGACTGCGGTACGCACGAGGGCGTCACCTACAACCTCATCATCCCCGGCACCACCGACCTCAACACCGACCTCGTCGGCCGTTGCTTCATTGAGGACGTCGTGGCTCCCGATGGCACCGTGCTCTTTGAGCAGGACGGCTACATCGAGAAGGTCGCTGACATCCAGAAGATGGTCGATGCGGGCCTCAAGAAGGTCAAGCTTCGCGCGCTGCTCACCTGCCGCTCCAAGTACGGCGTGTGCCAGAAGTGCTACGGCTGGGATCTTTCCACCCGTCGTCCGGTCGCCATCGGTACTGCCGTCGGCATTATTGCCGCCCAGTCCATCGGCGAGCCCGGTACGCAGCTTACGATGCGTACCATTCACTCCGGCGGCGTCGCTGGCGTCGACGATATTACGCAGGGTCTGCCTACGGTCAGCCGTATGTTCGATATCGTCGGCAACGTCAACGAGAAGATCCTGGGTCGCGAGGCCGAGCTGGCTCCGTACTCCGGCCACCTCTCGATTAAGCCCGAGAAGTCCGAGTACGTGCTGACGCTCACCGACTCCGAGGATCACACCCGTGTCCTCGACGAGCGTCGCGTCCCCGCTTCGGTGCGCTTTATGCCCGAGATCGAGGACGGCTGCGAGGTTCGCGCCGGCGACCAGATCACCAAGGGCTTCGTCAACTTCCGCAACCTGCGCAAGCTGACCGACATCGAGTCGACGATGCACACCTTCGTCGAGAGCGTCAAGGACGTCTACACCAGCCAGGGCGTCGACCTGAACGACAAGCACATCGAGGTGCTCGCACGTCAGATGCTGCGTCGCGTTCAGATTACCAACCCCGGCGACTCCAAGTACCTGCTTGGTCAGTACGTCGACCGCTACGAGTTTGCCGACGAGGTCGAGCGCGTTGCCCGTCTGGGCGGTCAGGCTCCCGTGGCCGAGCCCGTCATCCTGGGTACGCTCAAGGTCGCGTCCAACATCGACTCCTGGCTGTCGAGCGCTTCGTTCATCCGTACCGCTGGCGTCCTTACCGAGGCTGCCATCGAGGGCAAGGTCGACCACCTGCTCGACCTTAAGTCCAACGTCATCGTCGGTAAGAAGATCCCTGCTGGTACCGGCCTCAAGCCGTACGCTAACGCCAAGCTGACGTATCGCACGGCCGACGGCTACGTGGACATCGACGGTCCGGTTTCGCCCAACGCCAAGTCACTGCCCGAGTGGGCTCCTGTTGAGCTCAAGGACCTGGACGAGCAGCTCCCGCAGCAGCTCGACTGGGCCGGCTACGACGAGTTCGGTGGTGCTGACGGTTCGTTCACCCGCAACGGCCACACCATCTCCGCCGAGAAGGCTCGTCTGTACCTGTTCGACGACCTGGGCGTGTCGCAGCGCTGGACCAACAAGTTCAGCGAGGTTGGCATCGAGACGGTCGGCGACCTGGTCGGCAAGTCCGAGGAGGATCTGCTGCGCATCGATGGTATCGGTGCCAAGGCGATCGAGGAGCTCCGTGACGGCCTCGAGGCCCACGATCTGCTCTACATCCTCGAGAACAACGACGACGTTGCCGACGAGGAAGACCTCTCGCAGCTGCTGCAGATGGTCTTTAGCCCCGACGGTCCGGACGATATCCTGCTGGGTACTTCCGCTCCGACGCATCACGCCGACGCCGACGAGGAGCTCCTGGGCGCCCCGATCGACGACAAGAAGGCTCCCGCCAACGGCGCGATCAACGAGGACATGGCTTCCCTCGACGAGCTGCTCAACCAGCTCGTGGACACCGACGACGCCGAAGAGGCCAAGGACAACGACGAGGAGTAACTTCCAAGTACGTTAACCGCCCTTCCAAAGACCCGTTTCCCAACAGGGAAGCGGGTCTTTTTTGTTGAAGAAAACCTGCCAAAAAGGGACAGGTTTATTTTGGTAGGTTTTTCCTGCTTGAATTTGAAACATTCCGTTCGGTCAAAGCGTATCTATGGTGAGGGCCTCAGCAAGAAACATCAGCATCACCGGGAGGTGATTATGGAAGAACAAGCTTTTAGACAGGCGGTTGAAGATCACAGGGATGTCGTGTTTCGAATCGCATTGACGTACCTGCGCGATCGTGCCGATGCCGACGATATTGCCCAAGATGTCTTTCTTAAGCTGCTTAAAAGCGATGGACATTTTGAGAGTTGGGAGCATCTTCGCCGCTGGCTTATCCGGGTCACGATCAATGAATGCAAATCGCTCTTTCGAAAGCCGTGGAGGCGCGTGGAGGATATTGAGAACCTGGCCGGTTCGCTATCGGTAGCGCAGGATGAGACCAGGGCTGTCCTGTCGGACGTTATGCGACTTCCGGAACGATTCCGTATCCCCATCGTGCTCTATTACTATCTGGGCTTTTCGACCTCAGAGATTGCCGAGTTGTTGCATGTACCAGCCGCGACCGTTCGAACGCGTTTAGCTCGTGGTCGATCGAAACTCAAATTCATCCTAGAGGAGGGCGACCGTGAAATCCAACCAAATCAAGCAGGCCTTCGAGTCCATCCAAGCCGATAGCAATCTTGCAGATCGCGTCCTTAATACCGCTGCGGGTGAGCCGCTTCATCGAAAGGGCCACGCGAAGTCTCTCTATGTTGCCGTAATCGGATGTCTCGCCGGAGTGTTGGCGACCGGAGGGGTCGCCTACGCCGTTATCAATTCCAGCTATTTTGCCTCAGCCTGGGGAAACCACGGCAATGGGGATTCCATTACCTGGACCAACGGCGGCTCATCGGGGGCTAAATACACCTACACCAGAGAGTTTGGTGACGGCATTGCGCCCCAAAGCCTGGAGGGTGCAGTCCAGAAGGTTAATCTGTCCGTCGAGGGTAACGGCTATACGCTTGATATCCATGAGATGGCTATCGATAAAAACGGTTGCGGTGCCGTGACGTTTACGCTGTCCAATCCAAATGGCGTTAACTACTACAAGCCGGCAGCAGAGACGGGCGAACTTGTTCTCTATGGTGAAGAAGAACAAGGCATCGGCACGCCCAGCATGAACTTCGGCGAGGAATGGGCTGACACACGCTGCACCATTGATAAGGACACATCAAGCGACACGGTCATTAATGGCACGATGTACTTTGCCTCTATGGATCGCGAGCGAGGTTTTCAACATGCGGTCACCTGGAATATCTCGTGGACCGAGGGCGAAGGCGAGGATGCGAAGCCGTTCGAGGCATCGACGCCCGAGTTTAGCGTTGGAGCTTACGTCGATACAAAGGAACTCCGCTCCGATGACTCGCCTCTCGAGATCAGCCCGTTTTCTATCCAGACACACATCGATGATCTGGGCATTGATGCAGTTGATAATAAGCTGACCGTCAGCTACAAGGATGGATCGGAGCAGATTGTCGAAGATGACGACGCAGGGGTGTTCAACTTATATTTTTCTTATGCGCGCAATAGCGGAGAGAACATCTGGCTGCCAACGAAGTTGATCGATGTCGACCAAGTGGTCTCAGTAACGCTTGAGGGCACGAGGTGCACGTCAACAGGAGAGACCGAAACAGAAGTACCCTTTACCATCGTTTATTCGTAAAGTCTGGGCCGCTTCCCAAGGGGGGAAGCGGCCTTTTTAGCGTTATATGGACGAGTGGATTGGACGTTATTCGTCTGATTCTCGGAAGAACGTGGCAAATGGATGCGGATCACCGTGAAGAGTGGTGTTTTCCCAGATAAAACCGACCAAAATAAACCTGTCCCTTTTTGGCAGGGAACGTTGCCCTGACGAGCGCGTCGGATTCCCGGGCCGGGCGGCACAGGGGTTAAGTTTGTCGCGAGTTCCGCACGAGCCGGAGGCCACTTAATGTGGCCTCCGTGCGAGCCAGGACTGTAGAGCAGCAAACTTAAACAGCGGGCCGCCCGGACCGGGAATCCGCCCCCGCGCACCGAAGGGGATTCCTTTTGTGTAGGCTTTGCGGAAATATACTCATTTTGGGATACGCCCGGCGGCGTGGTCTGTTGACGGCACAGCTAACGCCACGTATCCTATCGAACTGCGTGTTTCGTAGGGGGATGCTGACCCCTCGATTCAAGCCGTTGCACTTTACAGAAAGCTGGAATCATTCGAGAAGGAGTACGCTTTGCCTACTATTAACCAGCTGGTTCGTCAGGGCCGTCGTTCCGTGCCCAAGAAGTCCAAGAACGCTGCTCTGCAGCACAACTCCCAGAAGCGCGGCGTGTGCACCCGCGTCTTCACCACGAGCCCCAAGAAGCCGAACTCGGCTCTTCGTAAGGTTGCCCGTGTTCGCCTCGTCAACGGCATCGAAGTTACTGCTTACATCCCGGGTGAGGGCCACAACCTGCAGGAGCACTCCATCGTGCTCGTCCGCGGCGGTCGTGTCCGTGACCTCCCTGGTGTCCGTTATCACGTCATCCGTGGCGCCTACGACGCTGCTCCGGTCCAGAACCGTATGCAGGCCCGTTCCAAGTACGGTGCTAAGCGCCCCAAGGCTAAATAAGCCAGATAACGTTTTGATACTTTCGCCGTGTGCCGCCTAAGCGCCGCACGGTAGACACTTAAGGAGATTTCACATGCCGCGTCGTGCAGCAGCTAATCGTCGTGAGGTTCAGCCTGACGCCGTTTACAACAACCGCCTGGTGACTCAGCTCATCAACAAGGTCCTTCTTGACGGCAAGAAGGCCACCGCTGAGCGCATCGTTTACACCGCTTTCGAGATCGTTGCCGAGAAGTCCGAGGGTGGCGACGCTCTCGCTACCTTCAAGAAGGCTATGGACAACGTCAAGCCCACGCTCGAGGTTAAGCCCAAGCGTGTCGGTGGCGCTACCTATCAGGTCCCGATGGAGGTCAACTCCCGTCGTTCCACTGCTCTGGGTATCCGCTGGATCGTCAACTTCTCCCGCGCTCGCAAGGAGAAGACCATGGCCGAGCGTCTCGCCAACGAGATCCTCGACGCTTCCAACGGCCTGGGCGCTTCCGTCAAGAAGCGTGAGGACGTCTTCAAGATGGCCGAGGCCAACCGCGCGTTCTCTCACTATCGTTGGTAAGTTAAGGTAAGGAACTAACATGGCTAAGCCTAAGTACAAGCTTTCCGATACCCGTAACATCGGCATCATGGCCCACATCGATGCCGGTAAGACCACCACGACCGAGCGTATTCTTTACTACACCGGTAAGACCCACAAGATCGGTGAGGTCCATGAGGGCGCTGCCACCATGGACTGGATGGTTCAGGAGCAGGAGCGCGGCGTAACCATTACCTCCGCTGCTACCACGTGCTTCTGGAACAAGGACGGTAAGGACTACCGCATCCAGATCATCGACACCCCGGGCCACGTTGACTTCACCGCCGAGGTCGAGCGCTGCCTGCGCGTCCTCGATGGCGCTGTCGCCGTCTTCGACGCCGTTGCCGGCGTCCAGCCCCAGTCTGAGACCGTTTGGCGTCAGGCTTCCACCTTCAACGTCCCCCGCATCGCCTTCATCAACAAGTATGACCGCGTGGGCGCTGACTTCTTCAACGCTATCGAGACCATGAAGGATCGTCTCGACGCTAACGCCGTGGCCGCTCAGGTCCCGATGGGCGCCGAGGACAACTTCTGGGGCGTCATCGACCTGGTCACCATGACTGCATGGGACTTCAAGGCCGACGAGAAGGGCATGACCTACCCCGAGCCGATGGACGAGATCCCGGCTGAGTTTGCCGACATCGCTGCCACCAAGCGCGAGGAGCTCCTCGACGCTGCTGCCAGCTTTGACGACGAGCTCATGGAGAAGATCCTCATGGAGGAGGACTTCACCGTCGAGGAGCTCAAGGCTGCTCTGCGCAAGGGTGTTCTGGCCAACGAGCTCAACCTCGTCTTCGTGGGCTCCGCCTACAAGAACAAGGGCGTTCAGGAGCTGCTCGACGCTGTCGTCGACTACCTGCCCAGCCCGCTCGACGTTGAGGCCGTCACCGGTACCGATCCGGACACCGGCGAGGAGATCCAGCGTCATCCTTCCTTCGACGAGCCCTTCTCCGGCCTGGTCTTCAAGATCATGACCGACCCGTTCGTCGGTAAGCTCACCTATGTCCGCGTTTACTCCGGCCGTGCCGAGTCCGGCTCCTACGTGGTCAATGCCTCCAACGGTCAGCGCGAGCGCCTCGGCCGCATCCTCGAGATGAACGCTGCCGAGCGTATCGACCGTGACGACGCTGCCGCCGGCGACATCGTCGCTTGCGTCGGCTTCAAGAACTCCACCACCGGTGACACCCTGTGCGCCGAGGGCAAGGAGATCGTCCTCGAGAAGATCGAGTTCGCTAAGCCCGTTATCGACGTTGCCATCGAGCCCAAGACCAAGGCCGAGCAGGACAAGATGTCCCTGGCTCTGACCAAGCTCGCCGAGGAGGACCCGACCTTCCAGGTGTCCACCAACCACGAGACCGGCCAGACCATCATCGCCGGCATGGGCGAGCTGCACCTCGAGATCATCGTCGACCGTCTGCTCCGTGAGTTCAAGGTTGACGCTAACGTTGGTAAGCCCCAGGTTGCCTACCGCGAGACCGCTGGTCACGACGTCGAGAAGGCTGAGGGCAAGTTCGTCCGTCAGTCCGGCGGTCGCGGTCAGTACGGCCACGCTGTCATCAAGCTCGAGAAGATGGAGGAGGGCTTCGGCTACGAGTTCGTCAACGCTATCGTCGGCGGCGTCGTGCCCAAGGAGTACATCCCGTCCATCGACAAGGGCATCCAGGAGGCCCTGAACACCGGTGTTATCGCCGGCTTCCCGGTCCTCGACGTTAAGGTCACCCTGTTCGACGGTTCTTACCACGAGGTCGACTCCTCCGAGGCCGCCTTCAAGATCGCCGGTTCCATGGCTATCAAGGACGCCCTCAAGAAGTCCGATCCGCAGCTGCTCGAGCCGATCATGGCTGTCGAGGTCGAGACCCCCGAGCAGTACATGGGCGACGTTATGGGCAACCTCTCCGGTCGCCGCGGCAAGATCGAGGGCATGGAGGATCGCAAGAACAGCAAGCTCATCCGTGCCAAGGTGCCGCTGGGCGAGATGTTCGGTTACGCTACCGACCTTCGCTCCCAGACCCAGGGCCGTGCATCCTACACGATGCAGTTCGACTCTTATGAGCCCGCGCCCAAGTCCATCGTGGACGAGGTCATGAGCAAGAACGCCTAAGTTCTAGCTCCCTGTTACGTAATCCGCGAGAACATCTCTCGCACTCTTTGGAGGTTTAAGTTGGCTACCCAGAAGATCCGCATTCGCCTCAAGGGCTATGATCACGAGGTCGTCGATCAGTCCGCGAAGCTCATCGTTGAGACCGCTCAGAAGACCGGCGCTCGCGTTTCCGGTCCTGTCCCCCTGCCCACCGAGCGCAACCTGTACACGGTTATCCGCTCGCCGCACGTGAACAAGGACTCCCGTGAGCAGTTCGAGATGCGCACCCACAAGCGCCTCATCGACATCCTCGACCCCACCTCGGGCACCGTTGATTCGCTTATGCGTCTCGACCTCCCCGCTGGCGTCGACATCGACATCAAGCTCTAAGCGATATCGCTCATAGCTTAAAGGGCCCCGCTGCCGTTACGGTAGCGGGGCCCTTTTGTTTTGCATGATGGGTTCGGACCGCCGGGTAAGGCTGCCGAGCGGCTGGCTGTGGCGCCCTATTCGCTCGCGGGACGCAGCGATGCCTCCTCAAAATGGAAGGATCGCAAACCGCCTTCCGTTTCGATACATGCGCGACCAAAGCCATCGACGGTTTTAAAGATGCCGCGTGCCAGCTCGTCGCCGGCAGGGGAACGGGCGATAACGTGCTCCCCAATCCAATTGAGGTGAGTGACATATTCGCCGTGGACGGGCGCGAGCGGTCCGGCGTCTTCTTCCATGGCGTTAAGACGCTCTGCCCACGCATCTACAGCGTCTATAACTGCGCGATAGACCTCATCGAGGAGCATATTGACGGTGGAAACGCTCTCGTTAAGGTCCGAGAGGCCAATTGCCGCCAGGCCGCCATCGGGTACCTCTTGGGGCGTGTAGTTTACGTTGACGCCAATGCCGCAGACGGCGAAGGGCTTGCCTTCGTTATCGCGTGCGGCCTCGACCAGAATGCCGCCGAGCTTGCGTCCTCGCGCGACAAGGTCGTTGGGCCATTTAAGGCGAATCTCGTTTGCAAGACCCTGCTTTTCGAGTGCTTCGAGCACCGCTAGGCCGCTGACGGCGGCAAGACCAGAGAACTTTGCAGGATTAACGCATGGGCGCAGGACAATCGAAAGCAATAAGTTGCCGACGGTTGAGTCCCACTTGTGCCCGCGCCGGCCGCGTCCTGCTGTTTGAGCCCGGGCGGCAAGTCCTGTGCCGTGCGGCGCTCCCTGTTTTCCTGCTTCGAGCAGGTCATCGTTGGTCGATCCGGTTACGTCGACTATCGTTAATTTGGTATCCATAACGGTTGCTACCTCCTAAGTTAATAAGGCAATCGCGTAATGGTGTCGAGAGATAGACACAATGTGAAGCCTTTGTCGCATTTGGACAATTTAATGTTAACACGTCAACAACGACTGAAATGCGCTATCCTCTCTTGGTCGATGTAAACACGTCAACAACTCAAAGGAGGTTAGTGATGGGTTTCACGATTCTTGGAACAGGCTCGGCGCTTCCTAAGCGCAGTGTTTCCAATGACGAGCTGTCCGAGTTCCTCGATACCTCGGATGAGTGGATTTTTACCCGCACTGGTATCAAGAGCCGCCACGTCTGCACCACCGAGTCACTTGACGACCTTGCCGTAGCGGCGAGCGAGCGAGCACTCCGGGTGTCCGGAATCGACGCGAGCCAGCTGGATCTGATCGTCTGCTCGACGACGACGGGTGACCACCTTGTTCCCGCCGAGGCGTGCGCCGTTGCTGAGCGACTAGGCGCGACGTGCCCTGCCTTCGATGTTTCGGCGGCCTGCGCCGGCTTCGTATTTGCGCTCGATGTCGCCGAGGGCTATATCGCCCGCGGCCGTGCCGAGCGCGTACTTGTCGTTGCTGCCGAGCAGATGACGCGCGCACTCGACTGGACCGACCGTACCACCTGCGTGCTCTTTGGCGATGGGGCAGGAGCCGCAGTGATTGGGACTGGGGGAGACAGCCCCCTTGCCGTTGAGCTTTCGACGGCGCCCGACGTCGAGACGTTGCGCGTTCCCGGTCTGGTCGGCACCTCGCCGTTTAAGGCTTCCGCAGATAGCGAGAGCGTGCTGTCCATGAATGGCCGCCGCGTGTTCAAGTTCGGCGTCAACGCCATCTGCGACACGGTCCATAAGCTTGCGAGCGATGCAGGCATTTCGGTCGAAGACATCGATCATTTTGTATTCCATCAGGCTAACGAGCGAATCCTGAGTCAGGCGGTCAAGCGCCTCGGCGTGCCAGACGAGCGCGTGGTTCGAACACTGCGCGAGACCGGCAACATTTCGAGCGCCTGCATTCCCCTTGCGCTTGACCGGCTGGCACGCACCGACGCACTGAATGCGGACGACACCATCGCCCTCGTTGGATTTGGCGCTGGCCTGGATATAGGTGGCTATCTGCTTCGTTGGAAGTAGTCGCACATAGGAAATAAAAACGCCCCTGGGGCACAAACAAAGGAGAACTACCATGGCAGATCAGAAGACCTTCGAGCGCGTTTGCGACGTTATCCGTGAGACCGCCGGCCTTGACGACGTCGAGATGAAGCCCGAGTCCACGCTCGAGGAGATTGGTCTCGACAGTCTGGGCACCGTCGAGATCCTCGTCGCCGTCGAGGACGAGTTTGGCATCCAACTCGATACCGAGGAGAACCCCAAGACGGTCGGCGAGTTCGCCGATACGGTCGAGGCGGCATTGGAGAAGTAGAGATGCTCAAGACTCCTCTCTGCGATCTGCTCGGCATCGAAAAGCCCGTGTTCCAGGGCGGTATGGCCTGGATTGCCGACGCCTCGTTGGCGTCCGCAGTGTCCGAGGCGGGCGGCTTGGGGATTATCGCGGCCATGAACGCCGACGCCAACTGGCTTCGCGACCAGATTCATAAGCTGCGCGCCAGGACGGATAAGCCCTTTGGCGTCAACGTCATGCTCATGAGCCCGTTTGCCGACGAGGTCGCGCAGGTCGTGATTGACGAGCGAGTGCCGGTCGTCGTGACGGGCGCCGGCAATCCTGCCAAGTACATGAAGGCGTGGAACGAGGCGGGCATCAAGGTCATCCCGGTCGTTGCCTCGGTGGCGCTGGCGCGCCTCGTGGCACGTCGTGGAGCCACGGCGGTTGTTGCCGAGGGTACCGAATCGGGCGGCCATATTGGCGAGACCTCGACGATGGCACTGGTGCCGCAGGTCGTCGATGCGGTCGACATTCCCGTCGTGGCCGGCGGTATTGCGGATGGCCGCGGGGTGGCGGCCGCCTTTATGCTTGGCGCCGCTGGTGTCCAAGTGGGCACGCGTTTTCTCGTTGCCGATGAGTGTACCGTCTCGGAGCAGTACAAGGAGATGGTCCTGAAGGCCAACGACACTTCGACGCGTGCGACCGGTCGCTCGACGGGACATCCGGTGCGCGCCCTCAAGAGCCCCTTTACCAACGCCTATGCCAAGAGCGAGGGTTCCGGCGCGAGTGCCGAGGAGCTCGGTGCTATGGGAACCGGTGCGCTGCGTAAGGCCGCCAAGGACGGCAACTACGAAGAGGGTTCGTTTTTGTGTGGACAGATTGCCGGCATGGTCAACGAGCGCCAGAGCGCACGCGAAATCGTTGACGACCTGGTCGATGGCGCCGAGCACGTCCTGAAGGGTGCGTGCGCATGGGTGGCGTAGCGTTTTTGTTTGCCGGCCAGGGTGCCCAGCACCCCGCGATGGGCGTCGACCTGATCGAGACATCGCCGGCGGCCGCCGAGGTGTTCGCCATTGCCGATGAGGTGCGCCCGGGGACGAGCGAGCAGTGCCGGAGCGCCTCCAAGGAGGAGCTCTCGCAGACAGAGAACACGCAGCCTTGCGTGTTCGTGCACGACTTGGCTGTCGCCGTCGCCCTGCGCGAGCGCGGCGTGGTGCCTGCCGCCTGTGCGGGATTCTCGCTGGGCGAGGTCGCTGCACTCACCTTTGCGGGGGCATTCGATACGCGAGCGGGTTTTGAGCTCGTGTGTGAGCGCGCGGCATTGATGGCCACGGCGGCCGAGCGTCACCCCGGCGGCATGCGCGCCGTCATCAAACTTGATGCTGCGCAAGTCGAGAACCTGGCTGCGCAGGCCGGCGAGGACTGCTGGCCGGTCAACTACAACAGTCCCCAGCAGACGGTTGTGGCCGGAGCGCCCGATGCGCTGCAGACCCTCGACGTCCTAGTAAAAGAGGCTGGCGGCCGCGCCATGGAGGGGGCGGGGTTTTGCCGGGTCGCGGTGTCGGGTGCATTTCATAGCCCCTATATGGCCGAGGCAACCTGTGGCCTTGCCGCATATATTGAGGCCGGTCACGCGCCGTCCCCGTTGCTCATTCCTGTTTTGGCAAATATGACAGCGGCGTCCTATCCGGCGGACCCCCAGACGGCATCGGATGTCTTGGCCAATCAGGTGAGCCATGCCGTACGCTGGGTCGATACACTGCATGCTCTGCAGGATCAAGGCATCGACACATTTATTGAGGTCGGCCCCGGCAAAACGCTGTCCGGCCTGGTCAAGCGTACGCTGAGCGACGTTCGTGTGTATTCGTGCGAGACGGCCGAGCAGGTCGCAGCTATTGCCGACGAGCTCGCATAGTCCACAGGGCTGTAACCCGAAAGGAATGACATGGGCAACTTGAACAATGGCGCGCTCGAGCGCAACGACTCACGTCGTGTGGCACTGGTCACGGGCGGCTCGCGGGGAATCGGCCGCGCTTGTGCGGTTGGCTTGGCGGAGGACGGCTTTGATATTGCCGTCGTCTATGCCGGCAGCGTCGATGCGGCGCGCGAGACGTGCGACGCCTGCGAGGCGGCTGGCGCCACGGCGCGCTCATATCAATGTGACGTGGCCGACCCCGCTGCCGTCAACGCGTGCGTGGAAGCGGTCCTCAACGACTTTGGCTCCATTTGGGCGCTCGTCAACAACGCCGGCATCACCCGCGATGGCCTGCTCATGCGCATGGGCGATGACGCCTTCGACCGCGTGCTCGACGTCAATCTCAAGGGAACATTCAACATGACGCGCGCGCTCACCAAGACCTTTATGCGCCAGCGTGGCGGTTGCGTCGTCAACATGAGCTCGGTCGTGGGCCTGATGGGCAATGCCGGGCAAGCCAACTACGCTGCCTCCAAGGCGGGCGTGATCGGCCTGACCAAGGCGGTGGCGCGCGAGCTTGCGCCCCGCGGCGTACGAGTGAACGCGGTCGCCCCCGGGTTTGTCGAGACGGATATGACGGCAAAGCTCTCGGAGAAGGTGCGTACGGTAACCGAGGAGCAGATTCCCCTTAAGCGTATGGCGCAGCCCGAAGAGGTGGCCGGTGTGGTGCGATTTTTAGTGAGCGATGCGGCTGCCTACATTACGGGCGAAGTCGTACGCGTCGACGGCGGAATGGCGATGTAGAAACCAGGGCCGAAGAACGGCTTGGATGAGGAGACCATGATGGAACAGAGAGTTGCAATCACCGGCATAGGTGCCGTATCGCCGCTCGGCAACACGGCGCTTGCCACCTGGGCGGCCATGTGCGCCGGCACGTGCGGCATCGGCCCGATCACGCACTTCGATACCGATGCGTTTACCGTCAAGGTGGCGGCCGAGGTCAAGGGCTTTGACGG